>DASXVO010000022.1 GCA_036504215.1 Vicinamibacterales bacterium
CTCTCGTCGCTGGCGGTGATCGAGGCGGAATCTTCCTCTCCCCGCGATTTGCTCCTCAGCAGCCTGGACGAGGCGGTCGGGGCTGCGAACTCCCTGGCAGTCGGAGCGGAACGGGTTGGGGAGTCGTTCCGCGGTTTCGACGTCAAGACAGCGAACGAAGACCTGACGCAGCTTGCGCAGGGACTGGGCACTCTCGTGGCGATCGTGCAGGCGCTCAGCCAGGCGGTCGGTGTGGATCTGGCCAACGTATCGTGCGCCAAGGGGACTGGGGCGCAGATGATTGACGAGCTCATTGCCCACGCCGACTCGCTGATCGCGTCACAGTCGACGGGGGACTGGATTACCGTGGCCGACGTGATCGAGTATGACATCGCTCCGGCGCTCCGCGCCTGGCCGGACCTGCTGGATGCTCTTCGCGGTGCAGTCCCGGATGTCCCGCGCTCGGTGTCGTGAGAGCCTGCCGTGACCGACCTCTTTCGGGACAATCTGGCCGCGCTCCTCGAACGTTCGCCGGAAACCGGACGCCGCGTTGAGGCGTCGCCCGTTCTGCGCGGGTTCGGCATCGCGTCCTCGGCCGACGGCGGAGCGATAGTCGAGCAGGGGGGCCATCCCCTCGAAAGCCGGCGCGCGCCGGTCGAGGCCGCACGGCGTCAGGCCGCGGCCGTGCCCTTTCCCCGCGTTGCTGTGGCCGGCATCGGAGCCGGGTACCTCGTGGAGGCGTTGTTCGAACGGGGCGTCGAGGTGGCGGCCATCGTCGAGGACGGTACCGACGCGCTGGTCGCCGCGATGTCGGCGCGGGATCTCCGGGCCATTCTCCGGCAGGTTCCGGTCGTGCTGCTCGACACGCTCGGAGATGCCACCGAACGGGTACTCTTCAAGTCCCGCGTGTCGGATCTCGCGCCGCTCGGCGGCAGGGTGGCCGGGAGCGCAGGTCTCGGTGCGCTGGTCACGTCGTGGCCGCGCATTCCTCCGCCCACGCGGCCGCCCCGCGTCCTCGTCGTCGGTCCGATCTACGGGGGCTCGCTGGAAACCTCGCGGTCCACAGCCCGAGCGATGACGGCCATTGGCGCGGACACGAGCTTTCTCGATTTCGCCCCGTTTGGCGAGGGTTGGCGCGCGATCGAGCAGTTCGAACTCCCCACCGAGGGGCGCCGATCGCTCCAGGCCAGTCTGGCGGAGATGCTCGGTGAGACGGTGGTCCGCCGGGCCGAGGCGTGGAAGCCGGACCTCGTCCTGGCGCTCGCGCAGGCCCCGCTCTCGGAGCCGAGTCTTCGTCGGCTTCGCGAGATGGGCTCCCGCACGGCATTCTGGTTCGTCGAGAACGGGCGCGTGCTGCCGTATTGGAAAGATGTCGCACGCAGCTACGATGTGTTCTTCGCAATCCAAGTGCAGCCGTTCATCGACCAGGTGAAAGCGGCCGGCGCGGCCAGGGCGGTGTACTTGCCAACGGCGTGCGATCGCGAACGTCACGTGCCCGTTGTGCTGACCCCGGAGGAGCGCAGCCGGTACGAAACGGATGTGAGCTTCGCGGGGGCGCCGTACCTGAATCGGCGGCGGTTGCTGGGGACGCTTGCCGACTGGTCACCGAGGATTTGGGGCGAAGGGTGGGATCAGACCGAGCTGGCCTCGATGGCCGTCGGCACGGGACATCGCTTCTCCCTCGATGAAATGGTCCGCGTCTTCGCCGGTTCACGGGTCAATCTGAATATCCACTCGGCGGCCCACACCGAAGGACTGGACCCCGATCCGGACTATCTCAACCCACGCACCTTCGAGTTGGCAGCGTGCGCCGCGTTCCAACTCGTGGACGCGAGGCAGCCGCTTCGCGACGCTTTTGCCGAGACCGAGGTCGTCAGCTTCCGTTCGGTGTCGGAACTGCGCGAATGTCTCTCCCACTATCTGGCACATCCCGAGGAGCGGCAGGCGTTCGCACGGCGGGCTCGCGCGCGAGCGCTGGCGGCACACACGTTCGAGCACCGGGCGCGTGAAATTCTGCGTGAAGCGGTGGGGCCCGACTTCGCCGCGGGGGCCATCCTCCGCACCAGGCGAGGCGGCGACGACACGCTCGACGCGGCAATCGATCACGCGGGCCAGGCGAGCCCCGAGATGACGCGCGACGAGGCGCTGCTACGCCTGCTCGGCGCCGTACGGAGCACGAAGTGAAGCCGCGCCGCGTGCTCGTCCTGCAACTGTGCCGCATGGGAGACATCCTCCAGACGACGCCCATGCTGAGGGGGATTCGTCGGGAGCACCCCGACTGGCACGTGACCCTGGTTCTGCTCGACGGTTTTGCCAGCGTGCCCATACCGACACGCCTGTACGACCGTCTCGTCAGCTTCCCACATTCGGCGCTCTTTGCCACCGTGGCCACGAATCCCGATCAATGGCGGGACGGACTGACCCGGCTTCGGAGCCTGATCGAGGAGTTGGGAAGCGAGCCGTACGACCTTGCCCTCAACCTCACGCACAGCGATGTGTCGGGCTATCTGATGGCGGCCGTCCCGAGCCGCGAGCGGCGGGGCGTGGTCTTTGGCGCGGACCGCAAGCGGGCGATTCGCGGCGCGTGGATGCAGTATTTCTGGGCCACGGCGAGGTCCCGCCTGCTTCGCGCGTTCAACCTGGTTGATCTCTACACGTGGTCCGCGGATGTGGGCTGTGACGATGGAGCCCTCGATCTCGCCGTGCCCGATCCCGCGCGCCACCGGATTGAGGAATGGTTGAACGAGCACAAGGCGGGGGTGCGCCCGCTGATCGCGCTGCAACTGGGTGCGAGCGAGCAGATCCGTCAGTGGCGCCCCGAGAACTTCGCCGGACTGGTGGACCAACTTCCCGCCGATGTCGCCGATTTCGTGCTCGTTGGGACTGCGGGTGAGCGCCCCTTGGCGGACCGCTTCAAGGCGGTCGTCAGGCGCCCGGTGCTCGACGCGGTCGGCTCCACGTCCTTGACGGAACTCGGTGCGCTGCTCGGGCGTTGCCGCCTTCTCGTCACCAACGACACCGGAACCATGCACGTGGCCACAGCGGTCGGCACCAAGGTGCTGGAGATCACGCTGGGCCCCGCGCTCGCTCACGAGACGGGTCCGTACGGTGTCGGTCATCTCATTGTCGAGCCGGAGATCGCGTGCTTTCCGTGTCCGGCGGGGGCGGACTGCAACCACCGATCGTGCCACGAGTACCTCTCGCCCGGGGCGGGGGCGGCACTGGTCCGCTTCGCGATGGGCGAGCCCGGTGTGCCAACCGTGCCTGGCGGGCGAGTCCTGTGCGCCGTTCGCGCGGCGTCAGGAGGCGTCGAGTACCGCCCTCTCGTTGCCTCGACGATGAAGCCGACGGATATTCTCCGCGACCTGACGGGGCAAGCGTGGGGGGACTCGCTGGGCTTCCCGCACCCTGCCGCGGGCGTACAGGCGCCGAAGCGAGATTTGCTGCCCTCCGGCCTGACCGACTGGGCGTGGGCCACGCCGGTGATCAAAGCCCTTGCGGAGGTCGAGACCGAGGCCCGGAATGCCGGGGCCCTGCTCCGGCGGCTTCCGGGCGCGCCGCGGAAGGAACAGGCCGATCTGGCCGCGCGCACGCATCGGCACCTCGAGCGACTCCTGCTGCTCGGCGAGATTGAACCTTCCTGCCTGCCTCTGGTGACCGGTCTTCGGGTTGAACTTGAATCGATTGTGGCTTCCGACCTGCGGACGCTCACGCGAACCCAGACCGCAGCCTATCTCGCGGTCTCCGGGCGCGCGATCCGCCTCGCCAGTCTGCTGAGCGCGTGCGCACCGGCCCCCTCTTGTGCGACCATGTCGGCCGGGATATAGCCCGGGACCGGGCACCGGTGTCTGCTCGGAAGATGCGAGTTGGAGCACCGGGAGGGCGGTGAAGTGGGCCCTGGCGCTGGTATTTCACTTGCAGGTCCGAGCGGTACCACGGCGTGCCGATGCGACGTGCGGGCGAAACACACCGGATATCGACGAAATCGCCGCACGGTTGGACGTCGGCTGGACGACCGCCCGTGTCGTGCGTCCGTCGTTGTGCGCCCACACGGCGTGCAGGGTTTCTGGAGGACTTGTGGCCAGCATCACGCGCCCGGCAGACGATATGACCGGCGGGACTGTGCCCTCGCGTGCCGCAAGCCAGGTCATCCATGATGTGGGGGGGGCGGGCCCGATCTATTCCGCGGCGACCGGCCCCGACGGCCGCCGGTATTTCAGCGACGAATTCCATCACCGCGTGGTCATCGAAGAGTCCACCGGCTACCACTGGAGTTTCGGCCAGATGGGCGGCGGGGCTGGAGAATTTCGCCATCCCAGGGGCCTCGCACTCTTGGCCAGTGAGACGATTGAGGCGTGCCGGCTGTTCGTGTGTGACGCCTGGAACCACCGGATCCAGGTCTTCGACGGTCAGGGTGTCTTTCTCTTCGCGTTTGGGAGTGCCGGCAACGGCGAAGGACAATTCGACGTCCCGTCCGACATCACGCTGATACGGCCCGAGTTCCCTGGCGAGGATCTGGGAACGGATCCACACGACGGCACCTGGCTGGCGGTCGCCGACCGCTGGAATAACCGGGTACAGGTGTTCGACTTCGATGGTGCGTTCATCGCGACCACTGGCGGTCGCCTGCGCTCGACGACGGCGTCGCACGGTGCGCTCGGCGCGACCGGCGGCTGGCCGTTCTTCCGAATCGGCGTCGATCCCACCACCTGGTTTCCGGTTCGCCTCCATTGGAGCCCGCCCCACCTCGAAATCACTTCGGCAAATGGTCGGATTCTGAACGTCGATCTCGCGCTGGCGATGTTGCCCGATTTCGAGCGCTGGCGGCAGACCGCGTCGATGGCCGAACTGGCGGAGGCCCGCCGCGAACTCACGTCAGGCGCCGGCGCGCTGCGGTCCGCGCCCGAGGTTCTCGCGGCGATCGACACTCGGCTTGGAGCGGCCCAGCTGGCTGACGGTCGTGCGAGCGACGCGGCGCGCAGTTGGGCGATGGCCTGGCCGACGGGGCTGTCCCCTCGCGCGGTGGATCGGCAGCTCGAACAACGGGTGGTGGCGGCCGAGGCCTATCTGTCGGGTCCGTCCGCCCGCGTGCGCAGACGGTTGCTGCTGAAGGGACTGCGATCGCGGCTGGCCATCGAGCGGCGACGGCGGGCGCGTGAAACTGTGACGCTCCACCTCCAGAGTGAGCGCAGCGCGTCGCGAGCGCGGCACGACGCCGTAATCGGTACGGCGGTGGACCCCGCGGCACTTTCGAGCCTCTGGGCGCCGACCGCGCGGCTCTCGGCGCTGAAGACGCGGGTGGGTGTGCTCGAACGACGACAGGATCCGTCTGCCACGATCTGCTGGACCGCCCCCCCGGTCGAGGGAGATCTGCGGCACGCCACGGTCGCGCACGGACAACTGGCGGTCGTGGCGGCCAGGCAGCCGGCGGTGTGGGTGTTCGACGCCGACTGCGCGCCGCTCGGTCGGTTCGCGCTGCCGGCCGGAACACATCCCCGAGGGATCGCGGCCGGCCCGGCCGGCGGCTGGTACGTTTCGGATGTTCAGCACGATTGCCTGCTCCACCTGGACGCGGCCGGCAAGATCGTCGACCGGTGGGGCCATCACGGCGAGCGTCCAGATGCGTTCAACGGGCCGCTCGGTCTGGCCGCGGACGCCGAAGGTCTGTTCGTCGCAGACCGCGACAACGATCGGGTCGAGCAGTATGACGATCGCGGGTGCGCGCTCGGCGCCTATCCGCGCCTGAGCGCTCCGACCGCGGTCGCCATCGATTCCGAGAGTCTATGGGTGGCGGAATGGCGCAGGCACGCCGTGCGTCGCCTGGCCCGTGCCACCGGCGAAATTCTCGGCGTGTTGCAGCATCCGGACCTGGTTGCCCCCGTGGCGGTGGCGTTGACGGACGAACTGGTGCTCGTGGCGGACTACTGCGGCGGGGTGCACGCGTTCACGACCGCGGGCACGTGGCGTGGATGCGTGACGATGGTCGATGGGCGCTCTTTCGGCCGCCTTCACGGATTGGTCGTCATCAAAGGGTACGGCGTCGCGGTCGATCACGATCACGGCTGCCTGCTTCGATTCCGACTCCCACAGGGAGATCAGTCATGGCAGTCCGAGTCACGGTAGAGACGCATCCGTTCATCGAATTCTCCCGGCCGACCATCGGCCCCGAGGAGATCGAAGCGGTCGCCGACGCGATGCGGTCGGGATGGTTGTCGTGCGGGCCGCGCACGAAGGAGTTCGAGACGGCGTTCGCCGCTTTCGTCGGGGCACGATATGGCGTCGCGGTCAACTCCTGCACCGCGGCGCTGCACCTCTCGCTGTTGGCCGAAGGCGTCGGACCGGGCGACGAGGTGATCACGACGCCGCTCACCTTCTGCGCGACAGCCAACGCCGTGCTGCACACCGGGGCGACGCCGGTCTTCGCCGACATCGACCTGCTGACGATGAACATCGATCCCGCGGCGGTCGAAGCGGCGATCACGCCAAAAACCAGGGTGCTGCTCCCAGTGCACTTCGGCGGACGTCCGGCGGATGTGCTCACCCTCCGCGCGCTGGCGCGCAGGCGGGACCTGGCGTTGATCGAGGACGCGGCGCACTGCGTGGACGGGATGATTGGCGGTGAGCGCATTGGGGCGATCGGCGACTTCACCTGTTTCAGCTTCTATGCGACGAAGAATCTCACGACCGGTGAAGGCGGCATGATCACGACCGATTCGCGTGAGCAGGCCGAGTGGCTGCGCATCGCGGCGCTGCAGGGAATGAGCCGGGACGCCTGGGCGCGCTATTCGCGAGCCGGCGGCCGTCTGTACGACGTGGTCATGGCCGGCTTCAAGTACAACATGACCGATCTGCAGGCGGCAGTCGGGCTGCAGCAGCTCCGCCGCCTGGCCGACATGCAGGCCCGGAGGGAAGCGATCTGGGCCCGCTATGACGAGGCATTTGCCGATCTGCCGGTGACGCGCCCCGCCGAGCCCGCGCCGGGAACCCGCCACGCCAGGCACCTCTACACGCTGCTCGTCGATCCCGACGTCGCGGGCTGCTCCCGCGACGGCCTGCGCGAGGCGTTGCGCGAGAGGGGCATCGGCACGAGCGTGCATTTCACGGCGCTTCATCTGTTTGCGTACTATGCGGATCGCCTCGGCCTCAAGCGCGGGATGTTCCCGAACGCCGAGTTCGTGTGCGATCGGACGATGTCGTTGCCGTTCTCCTCGGCCATGACGGACGAGGAGGTCGAGCGGGTCATCGAGAGCGTGAGGGCCCTGCTCGCATGCCCGCGCGGCGCCTCATGATGAGAGACGACGACCATGCGGCCCGGAGACCCGGCGCGCGCCAACGCCGTGCAGGGCCGTGTTCGCGCCAGCGGGGCGATCCGCGCATCGGCTCCGTGCTGTTCCGCGTGGCCGCCGGGCCCCGGACGGGATTTGGCCACCTGCAACGTGCCCTGTCGCTGTCTCGCGCCCTGCACGTTCCGCCCGTCATGTCGATTCGCGGATCGTCCGCCACGCTCCGCGCCGCACGGCGGCTTGGTGTACGGGTGGTCGACGGATCCAGCGCCCGGAATATCCTCCTTCGACAGCGCCCCCGAATCCTGATCATCGACGACCGTGAGGCTCGCGCCACCGCACCATGGCGACGCGCCGCGCGCGGGCTGGGCGTCCCGATCGTCAGCATCCACGACCTCGGGATCGGGTTCGGCGATGCGGACCTGATCGTGGATGGGAGCCTCACGGCGCAGGCGCCGGCGGGCGTGGTCGCCCGGGTGTTGATCGGTACTTCGTACGCGATTCTTGGTCGGACGGCGCGGGCAGGGCCGCGTCGGCCGGCGGCGGGGGAGTCGGTGGTGATCGCGCTCGGTGGAGGGCGCCGCCGGGGGTTGGCCGTGCGACTGGCACGAGCCCTGCGCGTTCGGCGGCCGGCGGCCGAGGTCCTCGTTGCCGGCGGATTCAGCGCAACCGGACGCCAGCGGGGGCCTGCCGGGATTCGTTGGATTCGGCCCGATGGCCTTTCCGACGCGTTGCGGCAGGCTTCGGTGGCCATTGTCGGCGGGGGCGTGACGCTCTACGAATCGTGCGCGCTCGGTGTGCCGACAGTGGGGATCGCCGTCGTGGCGTCGCAGGTGCCGACCGTGACAGCATTTGCGGCGCGCGGAGCGATCATCGGCGGAGGGCTCGCGTCGGGCCGCGGCGACTCCCCGGCGATTGTCGTCACGCGCGTCGTTGGCGAGGTGGTCAACCTGCTGCAGGACGGCGCGACGCGTCGGCGCCTGGCGAGCGCCGCGGCATCGCTGGTTGACCGGCGCGGCGCCGAGCGCGTGGCGACTGCCATCCGAAGGCTGTGGCCATGACGCGGCGCGCGATCATCTTCGACCTCGACGAGACGCTCTACCGCGAGCGACGGTTCGTGCTGAGCGGCTATCACGCGGTCGCCAGCGCCGCGGCGCTGGAGTCGGGCGTTCCGGAGCGTGAGATCCTCACGGTTTTGGTTGGCGCGCTGCGACGAGGTCGCCGTGCGCGGGCGTTTCAGGACGTGTGCGAGTGCTTCGGGCTTCCGGCGGGGAATACCTCCCGCTGGCTGGCGATCTACCGCGCTCACGAGCCGCGGTTGCGGCTTCCGCGACCATCCCGGGAGACCCTTCTCTCGTTGCGGCCGTCCTGGCGAACCGGGATCCTCACGAACGGGCTACCATCCGTCCAGGCGGCGAAGGTGCGCGCGCTCCGGCTCCGGGATCTCGTGGATGCTGTCGTCTATGCCGACGAGTTCGACGGCGGCAAGCCGAGCGCAGCGCCGTTTCTCGAGATGCTCGCGCGTCTCGGCAGCGAGCCCGCGCGAGCGGTCTTTGCTGGAGACGACCCGGTGCGCGATATCGGAGGCGCGATGCAGGTCGGAATGCGGACGGTGCTCGTTCGCAGGTCGGCAATGAGCGGCATGGCTGCGGGACCCGAGCCGGATGCGGTCGTGCGATCGGTGTCGGAGATCCCCTCAATCGCCGCGCGGTGGATCGGCGAGGAGTTGGCGTATGTGCATTGAGATCGGAGCCCGCCACGTTGGACCGGCCGAGCCGCTGTTCGTCATCGCAGAACTGGGGATCAACCACCGCGGCTCCCTCCAGACAGCGCTCGACCTGCTCGATGCGGCTGCCGACGCGGGGGCCTCGGCCGTCAAGCTTCAAACGATCGAGGCCGATCGGCTCGTGGCTGAGAGCTGTCCGGCGCCCGCGCACGTCGCGGCCCGATCGCTCCGCGAATTCTTCCGCCAGTTCGAGTTGGACGAAGCGGCGCACCGGGCGATCGCCGAGCGGGCCCGGGTGCGGGGCGTCGCGATGATGTCCACGCCGTTCAGCGAAGAGGCGGTGGATCTGCTCGATCGCATCGGCTGCGACGCGCTGAAAATCGCGAGCGGCGACCTGACACACACGAGGCTCATCGAGCGGGCCGCCCGCACCGGTCGTCCGTTGATCCTGTCGACCGGCATGAGTGACTTGCACGACGTGGCGGCGGCGGTGGGCTGCGCGCGCAGCGCGGGAGCGCGTCAGATTGGCCTGCTGCACTGCGTGTCTGCGTACCCGGTGCCGGCGGGGAGCGAGAACCTGCGCGCGATCGCCGAGCTCGCGCGCGTGTTCGCCGTGCCCGTTGGACTGTCGGACCACACCACCGAACCCCTCGCTGCCGCGTTGGCGGTCGCGCTCGGGGCTTCGATCTACGAGCGTCATTTCGTACTCGACGAGGCAAACTGCGGAGCAGACGCCGCCGTCTCCTCGACGCCGACCGAACTTTGCAGGATCATCGTCGAGGCCGAGCGGGCGCGACGGGCCCTCGGCCACGGCCGGAAGATCTGTCTACCTGCTGAGGCCGTGAACGTGGAGGCCAGCCGCCGAAGCCTCTACGCGCTACGGGACCTCGAGGTGGGAGACGTCGTCGGGCCGGAGGATTTCACCGCGCTCCGCCCGGCGTCCGGGCTCGCGGCGGACCGCTGGCGCGAACTCGTTGGCGTTCGCCTGGTTCGCCGGGTCGGGTCGGGCGGACCATTCCTCGACACAGACATCGAGGCACAGCGTGAGAAAGGGCACGTCGTTCATGTCGCTTAACGTACTCCTTACGGCCGGCTCGCGGCGCGTTCCGCTGCTCGAGGGCTTCCGCCGTGCCCTCCGGGACCTCCGACTGGCCGGTTCGGTCCACGTGACCGACGTCAATCCGTTGTCGCCAACCGTGCTCGTGGCCGATCGGGCGCACCTGGTACCGCTCTCCAACGACCCGGGCTACCTGGACTGCGTCACGGAGATTTGCAACCGCGAACGGATCGGTCTGCTCATTCCGACGATCGACGACGAGTTGCCGCTGTTCAGTGATGCCCGCGACAGGTTCGCACGGATCGGCGTGTGCGTGGCCATCTCGGACGCGTTCGTCACGACGCTGTGCAACGACAAGTTCGCGACGTGTGCCTACTTGCGTGACCGGCGCGTGGCCGCCGCCGAGTCGTACCTGCCCGAGACGCTTCCCGATGACGTGGCGTTCCCTGTGTTCGTGAAGCCCCGCTTCGGCCGGGGGAGCATCGGGGCTTTTCGCGCGGACGACCGCCGCCAACTCGACTTCTTCCTGTCGTACGTGCCCGATCCGGTCATCCAGGAGTACCTCAACGGCCCTGAATTCACGATCGATCTCTTCTGCGACTTCAATGGGACGCCCATCTCCATCGTGCCCCGCGAACGCGCGGTCATCCGCGCCGGCGTCATCGACCGCGGACGGACGGTTCGCGATCAGGTGCTGATCGATCTGGCCCTCACCTGCTGCGCGGTCCTGAAGTTCGAGGGACCGTGTAACATCCAGTGCCGTGTCGTCGACGGCGTGCCAGTCATCTTCGAGATCAACCCACGATTTTCCGGCGGCATTCCACTGACGATTGCGGCCGGGGCCGACTTCCCGCGGATGCTGGTCGAACTCGCGATTGGTCGCGACGTGAAGCCGGTGATTGGCGAGTTCACACCGGATCTGTGGATAACCAATTACGAGTCGTCCTTCTTCGTGGATTCGACGCGGCTGACGGCATTGACCGAGCGCGCGACGGGGCGGCGCGTCACGGAGGTGGCATGAATCTCGGCGGCCTGCCGATCATCCTGCAGGCGAGGATGGGGTCCAGCCGATTGCCAGGCAAAGTGCTGGCCGACCTCGTCGGTCGGACCGTGTTTGCGCACTGTGTGGCGCGGCTCCAGCGGGCGGGTGTTGGGCCGGTGGTGCTGGCCACGTCCGACAGGCCGGGCGACGACCCTCTGGTGGAGGCGGCCGAATGTCTGGGAATTCGCGTCGTTCGAGGTCCGGAAGACGACGTGCTTCAGCGTTTTGCCCTGGCTGCCGATTATCTTGACGCCCGCTTCTTCATCCGGGCGACGGCGGACAATCCTGCCGTCGACATCGACGCCCCAGCGCGGGTTGGAGCGGCGATTCTCGCAGGTGGAGCCGACCGCGTGGTGGAAACAGGGTTGCCGATCGGAGCCGCAGTTGAGGCTGTCCGCGTGGCGGCCTTGTACCAGGCGCTGGCACAGACGCGAGGCGCTTACGACCGGGAGCACGTGACACCGTATATCTACCGGAATCCGTCCCGGTTCCTGGCCCTCGCACCCGAAGCGCCACCGGCGCTGAGACGGCCCGATCTGCGGCTGACGGTGGATACGGCAGACGATTTGGCGTTCATGCGACGGGTCTTCGAGCGGGCGGCCCCGGCGGGTGAGACGGCGTCGCTCGCCGAGATCATCCGATCGGCCGACGCCGTTGGACGGCCTGGCCAGGTGGCGTGACATGATTTCCGTGACGCGGCTCGACGGTTCGCCGATGTTGCTGAACGCCGACCTCGTCGAGTGGATCGAGCGGACGCCGGATACTGTCATCGGATTGGTGAATGGCGACCGATTCCTGGTGCGGGAGACGCCAGAGGAAATCGTGCGGCGAGTGATCGACTTCAAGCGGGCGGTGCAGGCAGGTCCGGTTCTGCGAATGGCGGACGGATCGGCCGGCTCGGACGGGTGATCCATGGCTCCACGCAACGTGCGCAAACGACGGCTCGACCTGACATCGGTGATGGGCGTTCCTCTCGGGATCGGCATCATCCTGCTTGGCCAGGTGCTCGAGGGCGGTTCGGCCCGGTCGCTGCTGCAATTGACCGCGGCCATCATTGTATTTGGCGGGACGCTCGGAGCCGTGCTCGTGAGTTTTCCATTCGCCGACGTGAAGCGGGCTGTGGCCAGTCTGGGCCGCGTCTTCACCGAAGACGACGAGTCGGCTGACTCGACGGTCAGCGCGATCCTGCGGTACGCCCGCATCGCCCGGAAAGACGGCATGCTCGCCCTGGAAGAAGAATCGGCGCATGCGAAGGACCCGTTGCTTCGGAAGGGGCTGATGCTGGCGGTGGACGGGGTGAACCCGAAGACGGTACGCGAGATGCTCGAGATCGATCTGGCAGGAGCCGAAGAGCGCGACCTCCAACCGAGCCGCGTGTACGACGCGGCCGGGGGGTACGCGCCGACCGTCGGCATCCTGGGCGCGGTCCTCGGCCTCATCCACGTGATGGAGAATCTCAGTGATCCGAGCCGTCTGGGGAGCGGCATCGCGGTGGCCTTCGTCGCGACGGTGTACGGCGTCGGCGTGGCCAACTTGATCCTGCTGCCCATCGCCAACAAGCTCCGCGTGCGCGCCACGGAAGCGGCGCGGCGCCGCATCCTGGTTTTCGAAGGCGTGCTCGCGATCCAGGAAGGGCTCAACCCGCGGCTCATCGACCAGAAACTCCGCGGATTCACCGGAACGCCCGCTGCCCGGGCCGCCGAGCCAGACGGTCGGGCGGCGTAAGGCACGAGCCGTGATGACACCTGCACCGGGCTACCGATATCGCCGGCGGATAGAGGCCGAACCGGTCAACCAACACCGATGGATGGTCTCGTACGCCGATTTCATCACACTCCTCTTCGCCTTCTTCACGACGCTCTACGCGATCTCGAATGTCGACCTCCAGAAGATGAATCGCCTGGTCTCGGCCCTGCAGGTCGCGTTCGACTCCAAGGGCGCGGTCGGCCTTCCGCGCAAGACCGGGCTGACGGCAAGTCCGGCGAATGACCCGAGAGAGGTCGCGTTCAAGAGCGGCTCGGCCGCCCGACCCGTGACCGCCAACGCCGAGGATCTTCCGAAGTTGCCGCTCAACGTCCTGGCCGCGCTCGACCGGGGTCTGCTCGAGACGGCGCTCGGCGGCGTCAAGGGGCGTCTGACCGAGAGGCTCGCCCCCGCCATCAAGGACGGGCGCGTGGCCCTCGAGATCGACCGGCGCGGCCTGGTCGTGTCGATCCGGGAAAACGGCAGCTTCCGGACGGGCAGTGCCGATCTGTCCGATACGACCAGGGGCCTCATTGCCGAGATCGCGGCGTCGCTCACGGGCCTGCCGAATTTCGTGCGCGTGGAAGGCCACACCGACGACGTGCCGATCCACACGAGCCGCTTCGCGTCGAACTGGGACCTCTCGACAGCCAGGGCCACGGCTGTGGTGGCCTTCCTCCTCCAGGAACATGGCTTCACCCCCGACAGGCTCTCTGCGGCCGGCTACGCCGAGTTCCATCCGCGTGTGCCGAACGCCAGCGAGGCGGACCGAGCCCGCAACCGGCGTGTGGACATCGTGATCCTCAACCAGACGACCACCAGGGCTGAGGAACCCGTGCCGGCGGAGAAGGGTCAGTGATCGATCTGCGCGACGTCCCGACGCAGGAGCAGCTGCTCGGCCGCCGGATCCCGGAGATCCTGACGTCTGAGGACCGGCGGGCGTTCACGGGTCAGCGGGTCATGATCACGGGTGCCGGCGGGTCGGTGGGATCGGAGTTGGCACGCCAGATCGCGCGGTGCGGCCCGGCGCGGCTCACGTTGTTCGAACAGTCGGAATACAACCTGTTCAGGATCGAGGAAGAACTGGCGGAGGAGTACCCCGACCTGCCGCTCGACCCGATCCTCGGCGACGTTCGCCGCCGTCGTTCGATCCGTCTTGCATGCCGGACCTCCCGGCCGCACGTCATCTATCACACGGCGGCCTACAAGCACGTGACGATGACCGAGCGCGCGTTGTGCCCGGCGATCGAGGCGAACGTTCTCGGCGCGCTCGCGGTGGCGCGCGCGGCGGAAGACTGTGGCGCACGACTCGTCCTCATCTCGTCCGACAAGGCGGCCCAGGCTCGCAGCGTGATGGGCGCGACGAAGCGACTCGCGGAACTCACCGTCGTCACCCTGGCGTCGGCCACGTTCCGACCGGTGGTCGTTCGCTTCGGCAACATCCTGGGCAGCAGCGGTAGCGTCGTCGAGGTCTTGCTGGAACGAGCCCGGCACAGCCGGCCGCTCCTCGTGACGCATCCCGACGCCACTCGCTACTTCATGACGGCGCAGGAAGCCGTGTCACTGGTGATGAAGGCCGATCTGCTGGGGCGGGCCGGCGAGACGTACTGGCTGGACATGGGGGGGCCGGTGCGGCTGATGACGCTGGTGCAGCGCCTGGTCGCGATGATGGAGCGCGAGGGATACCCGACGGTGCCGATCAAGGTCGTGGGTCTCCGTCCGGGCGAGAAGCTCCATGAGGAGTTGACGACTCACGGCCTCGAGCTGTGCCGGACACCGCACCAACGGATCTGGACCGCGAGGCAGGCGGCGTTCGACGGGGGGAAGATCAGGCGCGTGCTGCGTGCGCTTCGCCAGGACATCGAGCACGACGACGCGATGGCGGCGTTGTCGGATCTGTCGGCCGCCGTGCCCGAGTTCGAAGCGAGCCCGGAGGCATGGAAGGCTGCGGCCGCGTCGTCGATGACGACGAGCGGAGCGGTACGGCCGCCGACCGCTCCGCTCCTGCAGCAGACGCTGTAGCCGAGACCAGCCTCGGTCAGTTGGTGCCCCGGCGCCCTTGGGCTATGCTGTGACGGCATGAAGCGCTTCGGCACCATCTTCCCGTTTCTCGAAGCCGGGCGTCAGCCCCGCCACATAGGGCGTCTGGTCGCCAACCACGATTTTGCCCAGGCCATCCTCCGATACGGTGATTTCGACGAGTTCGTCTTCAGCAATCCCACACCTTCGAATCTGAACGTCTTCGCAGACGTGGTCCGCACCTGGGGCTTGTCCGAACGACGTCTCTCGCAGGTGCGGTTCGTGCCGCTGCCCAACTTGGCGGGGGTTCTCGAGGCCGACGCGTTTCACGTGTTCCATCTCGGCGGGTGGGGCTGGTTCATGCCCGGCCTTCACTTCCTGCGGGCGCGTCACGCGTCGAACCCGTGGCCCATCACGGCCGTGACACACTCGCTGAACGGACGCGACGTGATTGACAACGCCGTCCGTGTCTCACACGCGCAGTTCGCACCCTACGACGCGATTTTCTGCACGAGCAGGGACGGCCGCGAGGCCCTCCGCCGGCTGCTCGAAGGCGGCGCAGCGATTGCGGGGCACGCGTTCGCCGGCCACCTGGAACACCTGCCGCTCGGGATCGACGACGATCTGTTCGAGACGTCGGGCGACCGCGCGCGGGGGCGGGCGCGACTGAAGATCGATCCAGACGCCGTCGTATTGCTGGTCCTGGGCCGGATCACGCCCTTCCAGAAGATGGATCTCGGCCCGGTGCTCCGAACCCTCGCTCACGACATCCTGCCGCGTGCGGGTCGGACGGTGTGCCTCCTCCTGGCGGGGAGCGCAACCGCGGACGACCTGCGTCTGGTCAAGGCCGACGTGGACCGCTACGACCTGGCGTCACACGTGCGCGTGCACCCGAACTTTCCGGTCGACCAGAAGGCCGACGTGCTGGCGACGGCCGATGTGCTGGTGTCACCCGTGGACAACGCTCAGGAGACGTTCGGCTTGAGCCTGATCGAGGGGATGGCTGCCGGGCTGCCCGTGGTCGCCTCCAGGTTCGACGGGTACAAGGATCTGATCGACGACGGCGTGGACGGCTTCCTGATCGACACGTACTGGAGTGCGCTGGACCCCGTGGAGGAGCTGTTCGACCTGCTGGACCGCGACGCGGCGCAACTGTTCCAGTCGCAGAGCGTGGCGATCGATCTCCCTCAACTCGCCGACCGCGTGCTGCGACTCGTGCAGGACCCCTCGCTCAGAGCGTCGATGGGAGCGGCCGGGCGGGCCAAGGCGGCTCGAGAGTACAAATGGAGCCGGGTGGTCGCGCGCTACGAGGCGTGCTGGAACGTGCTGGCCGACCAGGCCAGGACGACGGGACTCGTTTCCGCGGGCGAGCACCTGTACAACCTTGGGGCGGGCCGGATCTTCTCCCACTACGCCTCGCATCGGGTGCATCGCGACGAGCGCCTGGTGGCGGTCGGCGAGGGCCTGGACGTCCGTCCGTACAACGAGACCGCTGTGCTGCTCGACCATGAGCTGCTGTCACGCGTTCACTCGAAGGCCGCGAACGGTGCCACGGTGACGCAGTTGCTCGAGGCCGCACAGGCGCCTGAGGCCCAGGCGTGGTTCGCCGTACAGTGGCTGCTGAAATACGGGATGCTCCGGCGCGCGTAGGAGCCAACCGAGGCCCGCCCTGCGACAACTGGATTCCGCAGAACTCCCGCCAGATTCCGATGCCGTGAATCCCCCGCACCCGCTGGAATCGTGGATGACGTCTCCTGGCGGCTCAGGGATAACCCGGTCGGTTCTCCGACACTCCAGTCGGCTCACCCACGGGGACCTGTCGTGGCACGGATGGGTTTGCCCGGCGGAACCCGCGATCTGCCTGGGATTCCGGCCCGAAGCGAACGGTCCCCGGCGGAATCCGGTCCTCTTGGCGGCCTGGTTGCACGGCGGATACCGGCCGGGCGTGGCACGTGTCTTGATTGAGGAACAGCGTGAACGTCTTCGCGATGATGACGACGTCGGCGACCCGTGGCCATACCGCGGTCGCGCTCAAGTCTTTCTTCAGTCATACCGCACCCGAGCAGATCGGTGCGTTCATTGTGCTCGACTGCTCGGGCGACTTCGTCGTTCCACCCGGCACTCCGGCCGACAGGCTCAAGGTCGTCGGTCGCACGAAGGGCCGACCAGCCGGTGTCGCAACCGCCTTCGCCGCAGCAAGGGATCTGCACGCTGACCTGTTTCTTCTCGACAATAACGTCGTGTTCACCTCGGGATGGTTCGAACCACTCCTGGTCGACAGACCTGGCCTCGTCTCGGCGGTGTCGAATGTCGACGTGTCGTACGAGTCGGAGCACGCCTGGCTGCGGCCGACGATGTCGATCGACGATCTGCGCGGACATGAAGTCGAGCTGGCGGCGCTGGTCTCCGAGCATCACCGTACTCACGCCGACTACCAGCGGTCGAGCGCGCCGGCGTTCTTCTGCATCAAGATACCTGTCGCCGTTCGGGAAGCCGTCGGTGAGCCGGACACTCGGTTCCGCTCTGGTTCGACTCAGGATGCCGACTACGCGCTTCGGGCCTGCCTGGCCGGATTCCCGTGCGAGCTGGCTACGGCATCGTACGTGCTGCGGCTGAATGACGTGTCCTCCGCCCGCGAGGCGTCGGCGCGGGCTGCCGACAAGGGCGCCGCGGAAACGAACGTGTTCAAGGCGAAGTGGGGATCGGCGCTGACGTACGCGTACGTCGGGAGGGACTGGAACCTGTTCCTGTCGGAGAGCCGCCTCGCCGCAGCCATCGAGCATCGCGACTACAAGCCGGTCGTCGAGTTCCTCCTGGCCAACCCGTCGCTCGATAGCTTCATCGAACGCCAACAGCACGCGCGCTTTGGCGCCGTCTGCCTGGTCTACGAGGACGATTCCTGGCTGCCCCTCACAATCGAGCCCATCTACAACCTCTGCGATTCGATCTGGTTCTTGGTGAGCGACCGGCCCTGGTACGGAGAACCGACTGATCAGTCCCCGATGCTCGACCGCATTCAAGCGCTACCCGATCCGGAGGGGAAGTTCCGAATCGTTGCCGGCAGCTGGCGGGACGAGTGCCACCAACGCAACGAAGCGATGCGGCGTCTGCGCGAGGCCGACATCGACTACTGCTTCGTGCTCGACGCCGATGAGATCTGGGATCCCGAGGTCCTCGGTCAGGCGATGGATCTCGCGCGCCAGCATCCGCAGATCGGGATTTGGCGGGCAGGCTGCTACACCTACTGGAAGTCGTTTCGGTACCGTGTCGATCCACCCGAACCGTATCGGTCCATCGTCTTCATGCGCGTCGGTGCCGGCCGGTTCTTCCACGGTCGCGAGGGGGTGGCGGATACCCAGGTGACGCTCCCGATCGAATCAGTGGCCTTTCACCACATGAGCTACGCCAGGTCCGACGAGTTGATACGACGCAAGATCGACACGTTCACGCACAAGCTCGACGTCGTACCGGGCTGGTACGAGAACGTGTGGCTCGGCTGGGACGCCAACAGGTCCATGGAGGACGTGCATCCCTGCTGGCCGGCGGCCTACAAACGCATCGTCGAACAGCCGCGCGCGGCCATGCCGCCCGCGCTCCGCAGGCTGCACGACGCGGAGGCTCACGAGCTGGGCGAGAAGACAACCGTCATCGAATCTCCGGCGGGTTGACAATAGCTATGGCGGACACAACACGAGTGCTCGTCGGGATGCCCACTCGCGGCTTTCCGTGGATTCAGTCCATCATCTATGCCCAGCAACTCGCAACGGAGCTGGGCACGGGGCTGGCACTGCAGGTGGGGCAGCCCGTCCACGTCGTTCGCAATCGGATGGTGCGGAATTTCCTCAAGAGCGGCTGCACCCACTTCTTCATGATTCACGACGACGTCGTGCCGCCGCCGGGTGCGCTGGCGAAGCTCCTTGCGATCGACCGGCCCGTGGCAACCGGCGTCTATCCGCTCTCGCGCACAGGCCGGCCCGTCTCGAGTGTGATGGGGATCCATGACGAGACCTGGCCTGACCGATGCCCCCAGTCGACGTTTCCCGTGAAGCACTGCGGCCTCGGTTGTGTCCTGGTGCGCCGGGAGGCGTTCGAGAAGATCGGGTTTCCCTGGTTCTACTGGCAGGAAGACGCAGACGGCGGGGACGTTGGCGAGGACGTCTGGTTCTGTCAGCGGGTGCGCCGGGCGGGTCTCCAGATCTACTGCGATGGCACGCTCGTCTGCAGTCACGTGAAGAGCAACTTCGACCTCGCGACCGTGTGGCCCACGGTGCAACCTGAATCCTCGCCCGGAACATGAGCGACGATCCTGCCGACCGCGGTGCGGAGATTCGGGCACTCATCCAGGGAGGGTCTCTGGATGAAGCCGAGGCGATGCTGGCACACGCCGGCAGCGTGCTCTCGGTGGCGGACCGACTGGCGCTCGAAGGCATGGTCGCCTGGTGCCGTCGCGATCTCGCGCGTGCGGTCGAGCGGCTCGAAACCAGCCTGGGGGCCACTCCGACGTATCATGCGGCCACCCTGTTGGCGTCGATCCATCTCTCGACCGGCGACGCCGGAGCTGCGCGCGGGCCGCTCGCGACGGCTCTCAGATTCCGCCCCGAATCGAGTGCTCTGCGCACGGCCCATCGGAAGCTCCAGTCTCGCGAGACTGCCCCGGTCCGGCCGCCGTTGCACGTCGAAGGGACCGTCCGACCGCTCTCCATCTGGTTCTGTCAGCCCAAGAGCATTCCGTACGACGGCCGTACGCCCCGCGAGCGGCCGCTCGGCGGGACGGAGAGCGCTGTCGTCTACCTCACCGAGGCGCTGGTGGCGCTCGGACAGGACGTCCGCGTCTACAACACGACCTGCGAGCCCGTGTCGGTGGAAGGGGTTGAGTATCGATCCTGGACCGACGCCAGAGCGGACGCCGTGCTCGATCCGCCCGACGTTCTGGTCGCGATACGCGACTGGTCGCTGATTGGGGCGACCCGCTTCGCGCCCCTGCAGATTCTCTGGACGGGTGACGCGCCAGACCAACCCGCTGCGAAGGGACTGGCCGAGGCAGCCA
Organism: Vicinamibacterales bacterium; assembly: GCA_036504215.1. Taxonomy (NCBI): domain Bacteria; kingdom Pseudomonadati; phylum Acidobacteriota; class Vicinamibacteria; order Vicinamibacterales; species Vicinamibacterales bacterium. The sequence continues at coordinate 19,897 of DASXVO010000022.1, forward strand.
ACCGCGAGTCGATCGATCTCTTCGCGTTCGGCAGCCAGTGGCAGGTCGAGGCTTTCTGCAGCGCCGCCGGGCTGCCGGTCTGGCGTACGGTTCGCATCGGCCTCGGGTTCGCGCCGATGATGATTCCCGACGAGCCGCTGGCCGACCGGAAGTCGCGGCTCGTCTATGCCAGCACGCCGTTTCGCGGCCTCGAGCTCCTGCTGGACTGGTTTCCCCGCATCCGGGAGTCGTGCCCGGAGGCGGAATTGCGGGTGTTCAGCAGCATGCGCGTCTATGGCATGGCCGAGGCCGAGGACCGGCAGTTGTACGGCCACCTCTACGAGAAGGCGTGCCAGCCCGGCGTCGAACTGCTCGGTTCCGTGGCGCAGCCCGGGCTCGCCCGTGAATACCGGCGGGCCAGACTTCTCGCATATCCGAACGTGTGGCCCGAGACGTTCTGTGTGACGGTTGCCGAGGCGCAGGCAGCCGGTTGCCCGGTCGTGACGTCAACGCTGGGCGCGCTGCCGGAGACGGTGGGCGCGGGGGGAATTTGTATACCCGGCGATCCTCGTGCAGACACCGGATTTCGCGACCGCTTCATCGAAGAGATCGTCGGTCTTCTCCGCCACCGCGACCGCTGGGAGGCGCTGAGCACCGCGGCAAAGCGCGGAGCAGAGGCGCGGTTCAGCTATGAGGTCGTCGCCGGGCGGTGGCTGGAGACCTGTCGGCTTGCCCTGACCGGGGAAGACCCGCTCGTCGTGCGCGTGGCACATCATGTGCGCAACGGACGTGCGGCGCTGGCCAGCCGGATGCTCGAGAAGGAGGGCCGGCCGTCGACGATGACGGCGCCGGCGTGGGACTGGCTTCGCGAGTTCACGGCGTGGATGTCGGACAGAACGAGCGTGGCGCCCGGTCACTGGGAACGGGCTACCGCGATGCTCGGACCCATCCGGCGTCTGCCGGGGTTTGACGCGTGGGCAGGACTCGCGTGAGGCGGAACGAGACCGGGGTTGGGTGTTGGCAGGGGCGTCGTTCTTATCAGCCGGCCCGCTGCAGTACCGCCCTGAGCGCCCGTCGAGCCTCGGCTTCCGGGGAGGATTCGTCCTCATCCACGCGGACCACGGGCAGTAGGGGAGCCTTGAAACGACACTCGGCTCGCGGCAGCTTCACGCGCTCCTCGGCGAGACGAACGCGCGCCCGGAACTCCTGCAAATGGAGCGGCTTGAACAGCAGGTCGGTCGCGCCGCACGCCAGCACGTCCTCGAGCGAATACTGCGAGGAGTAGCCGGTCATGAGGATCGCCGTGAGGTCGGGCTGCAGCTTCGTGGCCGCGCTGACCAGGCGGAATCCGTCCGGCGGCGGCATCACGATGTCGGTGACGAGGATGTCCGCGGGATGGGCTGACAGATACTGCAGGGCTTCGTGGGAACAGATAAACGTCTCGACCGAGTGGCGGTCGGCCGCACAGGCGGCGGCCAGCAGATCCAGAATCACCGGTTCGTCGTCCACCAGCACGAGATGCATGTCGTCGCCCTCCGGCGGCCTAGTACCTATCTCCGTAATCGGCGGGAGCGGGTTGAAGTTTAGGGGAGGATTGCCGATTATCACGGTGACGTACCAGGCAACCGCCTCGTACGACCGGATAACCTCCTCGCGGGCATCAAGACGTCTTGTGGTCCGCCGGCCAAGGTGCGAGGGATAGATGGGTGCGCACATCCTGGTGGTTGATGACGAAGCCTCCATTCGGGACCTGTTCAGTGAGTGGCTTCGGGTGGCCGGTCATACGTGTGTCAGTGCGGGAAATGCCGCGGAGGCCTTGTCGGTGGCCGAGCGCGAGAAGACCGACGTCGCGCTCTTGGATCTGCGGATGCCTGGAGAGAGTGGCGTCTGGCTGGCCAGGCGCCTGCGCGAGTCCCGGGACGATCTTGCGATCATCATGGCCACCGGCGCGCAGAGCTTCGACGCCGCCGTCGAGGGCATGCGTCTTGGCGTGCTCGACTACCTCCTGAAGCCGTTCTCGCGGCAGGAACTGGTGGACGCGGTCAACCGGGCGGTCCAGTGGTGCGAGGCCACGGCGCGGGAGCGGGCCGAACGAGAGCGGCTCGAGCGGGAAATCGAACGTCGGAGCGCGGAACTGTCCGAGGCGTTCGCCGAGGTGGAACTCACGACCGCCGGCGCCCTCGAGGCCCTGCTCGCGGCCTTCAACATGCGGAACCCGGACGCCTTCGCGCACGCCAAGCGAGTGGCCGAATCGGCGGTCGTGCTGGCCCAGTCGATGGGCGTCAGCGCGTCTCTGCTCGCCGACATCGAGCGGGGCGCGATGCTGCACGACATCGGAAAAGTCGCGATGCCCGATTCGCTCATTCACAAGGCCGGCGCGCTGAGCGAAGAAGAAGTCGGCATCATCCGAACCCATCCCAAGGTCGGCCACGACATCCTCATGTCCGTGCCATTTCTGCGAACAGCGGCTGGGATCGTCCTGGCCTCACATGAGTGGCTGAACGGCACCGGGTATCCCGACGGGTTGAAAGGGGATCAGATTCCACTCGGGGCCCGAATCACGTCGGTTGCCGATGCGTTCGACGCGTTGACGTGCTCGCGCGTGTACCGCGATCCCGTCTCGGTCGAACGGGCGAACGCTGAACTGGCGCAATTCTCGGGGAGGCAGTTCGATCCGAACGTGGTTCGCGCATGGCTTCGGCTCTCCGAACGGCGTACGGCCACGGAACGGAACTGACCGCAGGCCAGGACGTCAGGCGGCGCGAGCGGCAAGGGGACCCGACGGATGAATCTCGAGGCGGTTGCGTCGCTTGGCATCAGGCTCAGTCAGTTGTCGGACCGGAAGGAAGCCGGCCGGGCAGCGAGCCTGGGTCTGACCGAAGCCTTCGAGGCCGACGCGGCCGTGGTGTGGCTGCCGCCCGATTCCGGTCCGTGCCGGGCTGAAGACGTCTTCGCCTCCGGCTCCGTGGTTCCCGACGGTGCGGCCCGCGAGCTTGCCAGGGTTCTGCGTGACGGTGGCCTCGAACGCTGGTTTGCAGCGCGGGGCGCCGCTGTCTCCACCGCGGCGGCCATCGGCGCCGCCGGCACCCCATTCGGTCTGCTGGCCGTGGGGTGGCAGCGATCTCCCTTCAACAGCTCGCGGATCGAGGTCTTCCTTGCGCTCGTCGCCGAGCAACTGCGGAGCGTCCTCGCCCGCGAACAGCTCGTCTGCCAGGCGGCAGCCGGCACCGGTGACCCCGAACAGCATCCCCTCGTCCGAACCCTGCGCCGTGACATCACAGTCCTTCAGCAGGAGCTCACCCGCAGCCAGCGCGCGATTCCGGAGGACGGCTCCACCACCACCAGGCAGCGCACCATCATCGAGTCCACCAGCGACTACGTGTTCGTGAAGGACATCTGGGGCCGCTACGTGGACGTGAACGCCGCTTACCTCGCGGCGCTCGGCGTCTCGGCGGCGGACGTGCTCGGAAAGCGCGACGGCGATCTGTTCCCGCCCGAGCTTGCCGACGAACACACGGCGCGGGAGCACATTGCCCAGATCTCGGGTCAGACGCTCGAGGACGAGACGACGTGGACGCTCGGCAAACGGCATCGGCACCTGCTCGTGCGCCGGTCGCCGTGGCGCAACGCCGAGGGCCATACCGTCGGCGTGGTGACGGTAGCGACCGATATCACCGAGCGGAAGGAGGCGGAGGTCCAGCGCCAGACCGCGCTCGACGCGCTTCGCACGGCGAACGAGCGAATGCAGCAGCTGCTGGCCGAGCAGATGCGGCTGAGCCAGAGGGGCAGTGCGCTGCTCGAGCTGACGCGTCGGCTCACGCTCGAATCGGACGCCGAGTCCATCTACCGTGTCGTCGTCGAGACGGCCGAGCAGCAGCTCCAGGACGCGTGCGCGCTGATTGCCAACTGCGATCCGGGCGGTCCGACGTTTGCCGTTCGCTGCTCGGGCGGCCGGGCCCTCACTCTCAGGCACGCGTCGGGCCTGAAGCACGGCGTCGAGGCGAGCTTCGGCGGGGAGGTCATGGGTGAGCGGGGCACGACGTCGGTCCTGCTCGATCCCGGGTATCGCTTCGATGCAGCGTTGATCGAGGACGGCCTGCGGGCGGCCACGGTTCTGCCGATCGTCGCCGCCGGCCGACCTCAACCGGTGCTGGTGATTGGCTGGCCCGACGCCAGGCAGTGTTCGCCCGAGGACCTCTGGTTCCTCGAGAACCTTGCCGTTCAGCTGGGGCTCGCCGTCAAGAATGCCCGACTGTACTCGGATCTTCGGCAGTCGCTACTCTCGTTGCGGGACGCGCAGCAGGAGCTGTCGCGGGGACAGCGGGTCCGTGCGCTCGGCGATCTGGCATCGGGGATCGCTCACAAGTTCAACAACTCGCTGACGTCGATTCTGGGTCTCACCGACTGGCTGCTGTTCACGCTCCCCGAGGACGCCGCCGGGCGCCAGGAGATGAGCAGCATCCGGGCCTCAGCGACCGAGGCTGCTGGTCTGGTCAAGCGTCTGCACGACTTCGGGCGCGTGGCGCCGGGTGGCGAGAGCGCGGGGCCGACCGACCCCGTGGACGCGATGCGGCACATGCCGGACCTCCTCAGGACACGGCTCGACGAGGAGGCACGGCGACGAGGCGTGCGCCACGACCTGGTGATGGACCTGAACCAGGTGCCACTCGTTCGCATCGTCCCGTCGGAACTGCGCGAGGTGCTGCTGTGCCTGGTGTCGAATGCGATCGATGCGATGCCGGCCGGCGGACAGATTACCCTCCGGTCCGTCGAGTCGGAAGGCCGCGTCCGGCTCTCGGTCCTGGATGAGGGCGACGGCGTCGCTCCGGAGATTCTGCCGCATTTGTTCGAGCCGTTCTTCAGCACGAAGGGCGGCGAGCACGTCGGGCTCGGCCTGAGTGTGAGCCGAAGCGTGGTCGAACGCTACGGCGGGTCGATCGCCGTGCAAAGCCGGCCGGGCAGCGGCACCACTTTCACTCTCAGTCTGCCCGTGCCGGTTGACGTGCCCACCCGGGCGACGCCGATCGTGCAACCCCAGGACCAGAACGCCGTGCGACGCGAACAACTGCGGGTGCTGCTCGTGGACGACCAGCACGATGTACTCGAGGCGGTGTCGGAGATGGTGTCCGCGCTGGGCCATCGGGTGGAGACGGCAACCAGCGGGGCGCTGGCGCTCGACGCGCTCGGCCGTGAGGAATACGACGTCGTGCTCACCGACCTCGGCATGCCGGATCTCGACGGACGCGAGCTCGCGAGGCAGGCGATGACGCGGCACCCGGGGCTTCGCGTCATCCTGATCACCGGGTGGACCGCGGACCTCGAGCAGACACCGCCGCAGGGTGTCTCGCGCGTGCTGACCAAGCCGTTGACCATCAAGACCCTGCGCGCGGCGCTGGCGCTCGACGGCGCCGGCGTCGCCCTCGCCTGACCGCCGTCGTTCCGCGTCAGCTCATCGTGTGAATGGGCGGTGCTGTGCGGATCCGCTCAAGTTCCGGCCCGGCCTGACGATTTCCGTGTCATGGACTGATCTCGAGCGGGGGACACCACCCGCCCGGGATCACGTGGGGCCGTCCGGGCCTGCTGGGAGAGATTCGCATGTTGATGCTCATTGGTGCCATCCTCGTCCTCGCGAGCGTCGTCGCTGGCTTCGTCTGGGAGGGGGGCAAGGTGCCCGCGCTCATCCAGCCAGCCGAGTTGTTGATCATCGGCGGCTCGGCCGTGGGCAGCGTGCTGATCAGCACACCGACCAAGGTGCTGATGGGCATGCTCCGCCAGCTCAAGGGCGCGATGGGCTCCGGCACTTCGAAGGCGGAGTACATCTCCCTCCTGTCGATGTTGTACCAGCTGTTCAAAGTCATCCAGCAGGCCGGTGTCATGGCGTTGGAGTCGCACTTCGAAGACCCGCCCAACAGCCCGATCATGGCGAAATTTCCCGGCTTCCTCGCCCGCCAGGATGCGGTGGATTTCCTGGCCGATTCCGTGAAGGTGATCATCGTCGGGGGCATTGCGCCGCACGACCTGGAGAGCCTCATGGACGAGGACTGCGATGTGCACCAGGAGGAGGCGATGCTGCCGTCGTCCACGCTGACCAAGGTGGGCGACTCGTTGCCCGGCCTCGGCATCGTCGCCGCCGTGCTCGGCGTCGTGATCACGATGGCGTCGATTGACGGCCCGCCGGCCGAGATCGGCGAGAAGGTCGGCGCGGCGCTGGTCGGCACCTTCCTCGGCATCCTTCTCTGCTACGGATTCGTCGGTCCGCTTGGGAGCAAACTCGAGCATGTCGTGACCGAGGAAGGTCACTACCTGAAGTGCATGAAGACCGGCATTCTCGCGGTCTACAAGGGCTTCCCGCCGGCGATCGCGGTCGAGTTCGCCCGCCGGGTGATTCCAGGTGACTCCCGGCCGACGTTCGACGAGACCGAGCAGGCCTGCAAGGCGCGTCCTGAGAAGGAGGCGGCCGCCGCGGCCTGACGCGCATGAAGAACCAGCCCGTTATCATCATCAAGAAGAAGAGCCATGGACACGGCGGCCACCACGGCGGTGCATGGAAGGTGGCGTACGCCGACTTCGTCACAGCCATGATGGCCTTTTTCATCGTGATGTGGGTACTCGGGCAGAGCACGCAGGTCAAGTCCGCCATCGCCGGCTATTTCCGCAATCCGGGGCTCTTCGACTACGAGAAATCGAGCAGCATGGTGCCGGGCGGCGAGAAGGGCATCCTGCCCGACCCGAAGGGGGGCAATGGAGACGTCGCGAAGGAGGCCGCGTTCTCGGACGCGGAGAAGCTCGAGCAGGCGGCCGCCCGGATCCGTCAGGCGCTCGGCGTTCTGCCGGAACTGAACGCCGTGAAGGACCAGATTGAGATCAACATGACGGCTGAAGGACTCCGGATCGAACTGCTCGAGTCGCCGCAGGGCGGGTTCTTCGATTCGGGCAGTTCGAAGATGAACAGCGCCGGTGAGAAAGTGCTGGTGGCCATCGGGCGCGAACTCTCGAAGGTACAGAACGGCGTCGTCTTCGAGGGGCACACCGACAGCCGGCCCTATCAGAGCGGCGAGGGATACTCGAACTGGGAGCTCTCGGCCGACCGCGCCAACACGGCTCGGCGGGTGATGGAGAAGAACGGGCTGCATGCGGGGCAGGTGAGGGGAGTCCGAGGGTGCGCCGACACCCAGCTTCGCACACCGGACGATCCGTTCAACGCCAAGAACCGCCGGGTCTCGATCATCGTGCAGCACACGGCGGCAGCGAAGCCATGACCGATATCTGGATGACCATCGTGCTCGCCCATCCGGTTGCGACCGCTTCGGCCATCCTGGCCCTGGTGTCCGCGGCCTGGGGACTGCATCTCTGGCGCCTGCGCCTCCGGGAGCGAGACCTGCTGCTTCTCGTGGACCAACGAACGCGCCAATGGCAAGATGAGGCGAGCGCGCATACGCGGCTCAGGGAACGGATCGTGGCCACCGTCCTGGCGTTTCCCCTCCACGCCGCATCGCCGGTCAGTTCGGCAGGCGGCGAGCGAGCGTGCGAGACTGGGTCGGCTCGGGTTCTCGTGGTCGACGACCGCGCGGAGGAGCGGGTGGTGCTGGCCTCCCTCTTCGACGGCCTTGGGGTGACGGCTGCATTCGCCGATTCCGAGTGGGCGGCGTCGGTGGCAAGGATGGAGGCGTGCGAGGCTGGAATGCCGTACGATCTAGTGCTCGTCGGGGCCGGAATGCCTGCCGCTGAGACCGACGGCATCTCGTTGCCCGAAGCGGTGGATAGCAGCGTCATCGAGCGGCTGCTCGCATGCTGCGTGCAGTCTGACCGGCGCCCGGCGGGCCTCGCTGCGGCCCCGTCGGGCGGTGGTGCAGACTGAACGGTGGAGGGAACGCCGTGACGGATACTGAGCAGGTAGTCGACGTGGCAGCCCTCATGGACAGGCTCGAGGGTGACCGTGAACTGCTGCAGGAGCTCGTGGCACTCTACCTGGAGGACGAACCGGGCCTCCTCGACCAGATCGCCCGGGCTGTCGACAGCAAGGATGCGGATGCGCTCCGCCGGAGCGCCCACACGCTGAAGGGGTCCGTCGGGAACTTCTGCGCGCCCGGTGCCCACGCTGCTGCGCTGGCGCTCGAGGACGCGGGTCGCAGCGGCGAACTGAAGGCGGCCTCGGTCCTCTTCGATCGGCTCCGGCAGGAACTGGTGAGCGTACGGGTCGCGCTGACCGGGCTCGTCGCCTGATTCCCGGTCTGCCGCTTGACGGGTTGCGGCGGATGTGGTTTCCTGCGAGCGTCCCTTCGAGAGGCGCATGACCACCGAACGTCCAACCGTCCTGATCGTCGAAGACGACTCCGTTTACGCGGCCTTTGCCCGGGCGTCATTGAAGAAGGGCGAAGATCCTCCGGGCAAGGTGCTGATCGCCGGCAGCCTGGCGGAAGGCCTGCGGTGCCTGACGCCGCCCTCCCGCGTCGATCTCATTCTGATCGATCTCGGCCTTCCCGATAGCGACGGCTTCGACAGTTTTGTCGCGGTGCGCGACCGCGCGCCGGAAACGGCCATCATCGTCCTCACTGGTCGCGACGACCGCGTGCTGGCGCGTCGTGCGGTGCAGGAGGGCGCACAGGACTACATCGTCAAGGGATCGGACGGAGAGAAGCAGCTGGCACGGTCTGCGGGCTATGCCATCGAGCGCAAGCGGGGCGAACGCACGCTGCGCCGGATCGCCCGGCAGCAGGCGGCCGTCGCCGGCCTCGGCCAGCTGGCACTCGCAAGCAGCGATACCTCGACGCTCCTCGAAGACGCCGTTGGTGTCGTCGCACGGACCCTCGTGACGGACGTTGCCGAGATCTACGAAACGCCGGGCGGGACGAACCCGCTCATCCTTCGTGCGGCGGCCGGTCGGGATCCGTCGTTGGTCGATCAGGCTTCTGTGGCCTGCGACGCCACGACGTGCGTCGGCACAGCCTTGATCGAGAACCACCCCATGGTCTTCGCGACGTTGGACGAAGCCTCGCGATTCGTCTGGCCCGACTGGCAAGACCCTGTGATGGCCTCTGGTGCCGCAGTGGTGATTCACGGTGGAGACCGGTCATTCGGCGTGCTGGCGGTGGGCTGCCGCGAGCCACGAGACTACAGCAGTGAAGATGTCCAGTTCCTCGAACTCGTCGCCCATGTGGTCGGGGCGGCCATCAGCCGCGAACAGGTCGAGGAGGTGTTCCGCGTCAGCGAGGCCGGCTACAGGCATATCCTCGATACCGCGTCGGAGGGTATCTGTGCGCTGAATGCCGAGGGCAGGGTCACGTACGTAAATCGCCGCGCGGTGGAGATGCTCGGCTACGACAGCATCGAGTCGGTCATCACCCACCCAGTTCTGGAATTCATGTTCGAGCAGGACCAGGAGCACGCCCTTCGCGTGCTCGACGGCTGGAAGGGGGGCGTTCAGAACCAGTTCGATTTTCGCCTCCGGTGCCAGAACGGTTCCGAACTGTGGGTGCTGGCGTCGACTAGTCCCATCCTGGACCAGACGGGACAGTTCGGGGGCGCCCTCGTGATGTTCACCGACGTCACGGCCCGCCGGAAGGCAGAGCGGGCCCTGCGCGAGAGCGAGGCGCGATACCGGCGCATCGTCGAAACGGCGAACGAGGGCATCTGGGTGACCGACGCAGCGTGGCGGACCGAATACGTCAACCGCGTCATGGCCGACATCATGGGATACCCGGCCGGGGAGATGGTCGGCCGCAGCCTGCTGGATTTTGCGTTCGATGACGATCGCGAGCTGGTCCGGCAGGGCATCGGCCCCGAGCGCGAAGGACCACGAGAGCCGGTGGAGATGAGGCTGCGTCGGAAGGGCGGCGCCGAAATCTGGGTCCTCGCGTCGACGACGACCATTCTCAGCGAGCAGGGTGTCGTGGAAGGCCTGCTGGTGATGTGCAGCGACATGACGGCCAGGCGTCGCGCCGCGGCCGAGCGGGCGCGATTGCACTCGGCCGTTGCACAGGCAGCCGAGGCCATCATGATGACCAAGCGGGACGGGACGATCGTCTACGTGAATCCCGCCTGGCAGCGCATGACCGGCTATTCGTCGGGCGAGGCGCTCGGCCGTACTCCACGCCTGCTGCGCGCCGACGTCCAGGATTCGAGGGTCTTCAAGGATCTGTGGGAGACCATCCTCGATGGGCGCGTCTGGCGTGGCGAGTTGACGAATCGCAGCCAGGGCGGCGCGCTGTTCAGCTGGGAAGAGACGATCACGCCGGTCCGCGACGAATCGGGGCGGATCACCGAGTTCATCTCCTTCGGCCAGGACACCAGCGGGAGGCGGGATCTCGAGGCCAGGCTGCGGCAGTCCCAGAAGATGGAAGCCGTCGGGCGATTGGCTGGCGGTGTCGCCCATGACTTCAACAATCTCCTCACGGTCATCACGGGGTACAGCGAGCGCCTGCTGATGGGGTTGCCCGCCGATGACCCGCTGCGGAAGGGTGCCGAGGCCATCAAGCGGTCGGCAGACCGGGCGGCGGCCCTCACACAGCAACTGCTGGCGTTCAGTCGCCGGCAGATCCTGGCGCCCAAGGTGATCGACCTGAACTCGGTCGTCGGCAACATGAACAAGATGTTGCAGCGGTTGATCGGCGAAGACGTCGAGCTGGTGTTTCACTCGGCGACGGAGCTCTGGCGCACCAAGGCCGATCCCAACCAACTCGAACAGGTGATCATGAACCTCGCGGTGAACAGCCGCGACGCCATGCCGCAAGGTGGCATCCTGACGATCGAGACGTCGAACATCGAGCTCGACACCTCGTTCGCGGGCCGGCATCTGGGTTTGCAGCCAGGACGCTACGTGATGCTGGCCGTGACCGATACCGGGAGCGGAATGGACGATGAGACGCAGTCGCACCTGTTCGAGCCGTTCTTCACGACGAAGGAGCAGGGAAAGGGTACCGGTCTGGGGCTGTCCACGACCTACGGCATCGTCAAGCAGAGCGGCGGCTACATCTGGGTCGAGAGTGAGGTCGGGCGCGGCACGACCGTCCGCATCTACCTGCCACGAATCGAAGAGACGGCCGATTTGACGCCCGCCGCGATCGAGATGCGGTCGGCGCCCCACGGGTCGGAGACGATCCTGCTGGTGGAAGACGAGGACGCGGTCCGCCACCTGCTGCGCGACATTCTCAGACGCTATGGCTATACCGTGCTGGAGGCCCAGAACGGACCTCGCGCCATCGAGATCTGCCAACAGCACGAAGGTCAGATCGACCTGGTCATCACAGACATGGTGATGCCCCAGATGAGCGGGTGGGAAGTGGCAGACGCCGCGTCCAACCTCCGGCCCAAAGCGAAGTTGATCTATATGTCGGGGTATATCGAGCACATGGTCGTCGAGCAGCGCGTGCTCGAATCAGGTGTGGCATTTCTGGGCAAGCCGTTCACCCCAGACACGCTGGGGCGGAAAGTGCGCGAAGTCCTCGACGGCGAGCAGGCTGACTAGCCACCAACCCCTTTCTTCTCAGCAGTTATCACCATTCTAGCTGGGCGGCGGATAGCCTTCCTCGCCGGCCGCCGCCTCGTCCCGAAACGGGGCAGGCGTGTGCGGAGAAGACCGCGCCGCACACAGTCGATTCAAGAACCTCCTCAGACTGACGATTTCATGGCTGCTTGGTTTCCGAGCCCGAGGACCGCCTCTGGCTGTCGGAATTCCGGCCAGGGGTCTCAGAAAGACGACCGGGTGACAGCGCCGCGCGGGGCGGGATCGGTCGAGTTACTGAGGAATTCGGTGGATCGCCCCGGCCGGACGCCTTTGCGGAGTGGTGCGGCTTTTGAGTATCACCCATTGGCCGCTTCTGATTTTCGGGTGAGGGGGACACGATGGACGACAACGAGGTTCTCGATCTCATCAAAGAATTCCTCATTGAGAGCAATGAGAACCTGGCACGGCTCGAGCAGGAGATGTTGGCGCTCGAACAGCGCCCGAACGACCTTGCGCTGCTCGGCAGCGTCTTCCGTACCATCCACACCATCAAGGGGACGTGCGGCTTTCTCGGCTTCGACCGGCTCGAGGGCGTCACGCACGTTGCCGAGAACATCCTGAACCAGTTGCGCAGCGGTGAGCGGGCGCTCACGCCGTCCCTCGTCTCGCTCATTCTCGAAGCAGTCGATGCCGTCAAGACCATCCTGGCGAACATCGAGGCTACGCAGAAGGAGGGCGCTGACCAGTGGGGCGACCTCCGGGCGCGCTTGCAGCAGGCGTGCGACGTGCCGGCGGCCCCGGCTCCCGAGCCTGCGATCCCGGCTCCCGGGACTGCTGCGGCCCCGAATGCCGCACCAGCGATCTCCGCAACCCCGACTCCGGTGACGACGCCAGTGGCGACGCCGGCCGCGGCCGCCAAGCCCGTGCCTGCGGCGGCTCCGTCGGAGCCGGCCCAGGCTGCCACGCCAGAAGTCGAGGTGGCGGCGGCGCAGCGAGGAACGTCCGTGGTCGACTCCACGATCCGCGTGGACGTCGGGCTGCTCGACAAGCTGATGAACCTGGTCGGCGAGCTCGTGCTGGCCCGGAACCAGATCCTCCAGGTGAATTCGCGCCGCGAGGAAGCCGCCCTGAACGCCACCTCCCAGCGCTTGAATCTCATAACCACCCAGCTGCAGGAGGGCGTCATGAAGACGCGCATGCAGCCGATCGGCGTGGTGTGGAACAAGCTGCCGCGAGTCGTTCGCGACATGGCGTCCAGCCTCCAGAAGCAGATCCGCGTCGAGATGGACGGCGCCGAGACCGAACTCGACAAGAGCATCATCGAGGCCATCAAGGATCCGCTCACGCACATCGTCCGCAACTGCTGCGATCACGGGATCGAGAAGCCCGAGCGTCGCGTGCCGGCCGGGAAGAACCCCGAGGGGCGGCTGCTGCTCCGGGCCTTCCACGAGGGCGGCCATGTCAACATCGAGATTTCCGACGACGGCGGCGGCATCGACCCGAAGAAGCTGAAGGACAAGGCCCTCCAGAAGGGGCTGGTCCGCCCGGAACAGGCCGAGCGGATGAGTGACAGAGAAGCAGTCAACCTCGTCTTCCTGCCCGGTCTCTCCACCGCCGAGAAGGTCACGAACATCTCGGGACGCGGCGTCGGCATGGATGTCGTCAAGACCAACATCGAGAAGATCGGCGGCGGCGTGGACGTCATCTCCCGCGTCGGCGCGGGGACGACCGTCAAGATCAAGATTCCGCTGACGCTGGCCATCATTCCCGGACTTGTAGTCAACAGTGGGTCCGAGCGCTTCGTGATTCCGCAGGTCAGCCTCCAGGAACTGGTTCGTCTGGAAGGCGCCTCCGGCAGGAAGCAGATTGAACTCATCCACGGAACACCGGTCTACCGCCGGCGCGGCACGCTGCTGCCGATTGCCTATCTCGACGCGATGCTCGGCCTCCGTACCGGGCCGCACGACGCCGAGATCGTGAACATCGTCGTCCTGCAGGCTGACGGGCGCGAATTCGGCCTCGTGGTCGATCGGATCAATGACACGCAGGAGATTGTCGTCAAGCCGCTCGGGAAGCAGTTGAAGGGGCTGAGCGCGTACGCCGGCGCCACCATCATGGGCGACGGTCGCGTGGCCCTGATTCTCGACGTGCACGGCCTGGCGGAGATGTCGGGCGTGCTGAATGCCGCGCAGGAGCGTGGGCACTCGGAGGCCGAGCGCCACGAGCACGCGGCGGCTGGACGGCAGAACTACCTGGTCTTCCGGTCCGGGTCGTTCGAGCGCCTGGCGGTACCGCTGTCGCTGGTCGCACGGCTCGAGGAATTCCCGCTGGCGCAGATCGAGCACGCGGGCGGTCGCCTCGTCATCCAGTACCGCGGCCAGATCCTCCACCTCGTCCAACTCTCGGCGCTGCTCGAGAACAGGCCCGTGGACGTGACGATCCTTCGGGATCCGGTGCAGGTCGTCGTCTTCAGCGACCGGGATCATGTCATCGGTCTCATCGTCGACCAGGTCGTCGACATCGTCGACGAGGCGATCACCGTCCGGCAGTCCACCGAACGTGAAGGACTCGCAGGCGTCGCCGTGGTCGGCAAGAAGGTGACCGACTTCCTCGACCTCGTCTCGGTGATCCGCTCGGTCGACGACGAGTGGTTCGGCGACGAGGCCCAGAAGGAAGGGGCCGCGCTGGTCATGGTCGTGGACGCCTCACCGTTCTCCCGGGCACTCACGAAGAACAGTCTGGAACTCGCCGGCCACACGGTCATCGAGGCGATCTCACCGGAGGAAGCGCTGGCACGGCTCGAGAAGGAACGGGTGAACGTCGTGGTGGCATCCGTCGAGTTGCCGCGCGCCGGCGCCGCGCACCTCGTCCGCCAGCTCCGGTCGAAGGAGGCGTTCGCCATGGTCCGCGCGCTGGCCGTGACGGCGCGAGCCGCAGATGTGAAACGGGAACGGGCTGACCTCGACTATGACGAGTACCTCCTGCGTTCGGATCGGGAGGGCCTCCTGCGAGCCATTCTGCGCGGCAACGTGCCGCCGGTGGAACCCGATCTCGCGATGGCGATCAAGAGGAGCTAGGTCATGACGGATATCGATCAGACACGCGCGGCCGGCGGCGTCGCCGAAGCCGGCGACCGGCAATTTGCCACGTTCTTCGTCGACAACCTGCTGTTCGGCGTCGAAGTGCTGCGCGTGCAGGAAGTCCTGCGTTACCAGGAAATGACCCCCGTGCCCCGGGCGCCCGAGCAGATCGAGGGCCTCATCAACCTGCGCGGACAGATCGTGACCGCGATCGACGTGCGGCGTCGGTTGGGTCTTGGCGCCCGGGAGTCGGGTCGCACGCCCATGAACATGGTCATCCGTGCGGAAGACGGGGCGGTGAGCCTGCTGGTGGACGAGATCGGCGACGTGCTCGACGTCGAGCAGTCGGATTTCGAGCCGGTGCCGGAGAACGTGGCGCCGAGCATCAGGGATCTGACGACGGGCGTGTACAAGATGAAGGAGCGGCTGCTCCTGGTCCTGGACACGAACAAGGCGATCGAAACCGGGTACCCCGCTGGCCGGCAGCGCGTGCAGTAGAACGGAGCGCGGCGTGGCATTCACCTTCTTCTTTCGCGACCAGCACGTGCTCGACCTCATCGTGAAGCACGTCGGTCCGACCCTGTGCGGCCGGAGCCGCGCCCGCATCTGGGATGCGGGCTGCGCGATGGGGCCGGAGCCGTACTCGCTGGCGATTCTTATGGCCGAATCGCTGGGCTACTTCGCGTTCAACAACCTCCGGATCGACGCGTCGGATCTGGACGACTGCGGGCTGTTCGGTCCCATCATCGAGAGCGGGACGTACGACTGGCAGGAGATCGAGCGCCTGCCGAAGCCGCTGCTCGAGAAGTACTTCTCCGAAGTCGCGCCGAAGCGCTACCAGATCGTGCAGCGGGTGAGG
The DNA here is from genome assembly GCA_036504215.1 of Vicinamibacterales bacterium. Lineage (NCBI taxonomy): Bacteria > Pseudomonadati > Acidobacteriota > Vicinamibacteria > Vicinamibacterales > Vicinamibacterales bacterium. Next base: position 35,258 of record DASXVO010000022.1, read on the forward strand.
AACTGCGTGAGATTCCAGCGCCACGACCTGCTGTCGCTGAAGCCGATCGGCGAGGGTTATCACCTCATTCTGTGCAAGAACGTGCTGCTCCACCTCCAGCCCGCCGAGCGGGTCGAGGTGATCCGCATGTTCCATGCGTCGCTGGCGCCGGGTGGGTTCATGGCCACCGAGCAGACCCAGAAAATGCCGGGGGAGCTCGAGCCCCTGTTCGAGCAGGTCGTGTCGGACGGGCAGGTGTTCCGGAAGGTGGAGGCGGCGCAGGCGAGTGCCGCCTGACACACATCAACGGGTCGGAGAGCCGACACAGGACGGGGGCAGGGCAACAGACAGAAGGCATGTCATGTCGATTTCCAGAACCGTCGGCATCATCGTCGCGGGAGTGCTCATCGTCACCTTGGGCTGCATGGTCGGCGTGCTCGTCACGCGAACCGCGCGGACCACTGCGGACAACGACGCCAGGGACGCCGAGGTGCTGGAGAGCGTCATCGCCGACGCGCTGAAGTTCTCGATGGGCGAAGGCGTGAGCGACGTGAAGCCGCTCGTCAGCCGGATGCAGGGGCGGGGCGACATCGTCGATTTGCGGGTGACGCCGACCAACGCAGTCCGCGCCGGCAGCGAGGATCGAATGGACGCGGCCGAGCGCCAGGTCATGGCCACGCTGCAGGGGCAGTCGGTCGTCGAGACGTTCAACGGGCAGCCAGTCGTCCGGACCATCAGTGCGATAGCCGCAGACCAGAAGTGCACCCAGTGCCACAGCACGGCCGTCGGCCGTCCGCTGGCGGTATTCAGCCTCAGGCGATCGACCGCGCACGCGGCCGCCGAAATCAGCAGCCAGAGGTGGATGGGGGTACTGATGGGCGCTGGGACGGTGATCTTCGCGTTCCTGCTGTTGGCGTGGCTGATCAGGCGCCAGGTGGTGCGCCCGTTGGCCGCCTCGGTGGTCCATATCGAGCGGCTCGCCCAGGGTGACGTGACGCACACGGTCGAAGTCGGCAGGAACGACGAGATCGGGGTGCTTCTCCAATCGGTGCGAACGCTGCAGACGTCGCTGAAGCAGAAGACCGAAGCAGCCGATCAGATCGCAGACGGCAACCTGGACGTCGAGGTGGAGGTCCGGTCCGACGTCGACACGCTGGGGAAGGCGATGCTCCGGATGCGGGACAGCATTCGCGGCGTCATCGGCGAAACGCGCGTGTTGACCGACGCGGCGCGCGCCGGTCGCCTCGCGACACGGGGCCCCGCGGACAGGTTCCATGGCGCGTTCCGCGAGGTCGTCCACGGCATCAACGAGACGCTCGATGCCGTGGTGGGTCCGCTGACGGTCGCGGCCGAGTACGTCGAGCGGATCAGCAAGGGCGACATTCCGGAGCCGATCACCCGGGAGTTCCCGGGCGACTTCAACGAAATCAAGACGAGCGTCAATGCGTGCATCGCCGCGCTGGAACAGATGCGCAGCGATGTGAGGACGCTGGCCGGTGCCGCCCTCGATGGTGACCTCCACGTCCGGGCGGACGTGGCCCGCCACCAGGGTGCGTTTCGGGTCATCGTCAAGGGGTTCAACGACACGCTCGACACGGTCATCGACCCGCTCGAGGTCGCGGCCAGCTGCGTGAGCCGTATCTCGAAGGGCGACATCCCGGATCGGATCACTCAGGACTACAAGGGCGATTTCAACGGCCTCAAGACCAGTCTCAACGGGTGCATCGACAACGTGCAGGCGCTCATTGCCGACGTCCGCAGGCTGGCGTCAGCGGCCGTGCAGGGAGAGTTGTCGGTGCGGGCCGACGCCACCCGGCACGGCGGGGAGTTTCGCACCATCGTCGAAGGCGTGAATGCCACGCTGGACGCGGTCATCGGGCCACTCACCCTCGCGGCCGATTACGTGAAGCGGATCGGGAGCGGTGACATCCCAGAGAAGGTCGTGGCCGAGTACCGCGGTGACTTCGGCGAGCTGATGACGAACCTGAATGCGTGCATCGAGGGCCTGTCGGCCTTGCAGGAGGCCAACCAGGTCCTGCAGTTGATGACGCTGAACGACTTCACCGTCCGCGTGGCGGGCGCGTATCAAGGCGTCTTCGCCGCCGTGGCCCGCGGCGTCAACGAGGTGCTCGAGAGCCAAATCGGCACGCAAGAGGCCGTCGAGCGAATCGCCCGCGGAGACCTCTCGCAACTGGAACAGGTTCGGGCGATTGGCGGCGGCACCGGGCGGCGCTCGGCGAACGACCAGATCGTCCCGTCGTTCATCCGGATGATGGAGGCGATCCGGGCGCTCGTGGCCGACACCAACGACCTGTCGAAAGCGGCCGTCGAGGGCCGGCTGTCCGCGCGGGCGAATGCCTCCAGGCACGAGGGCGACTACCGCCGCGCCATCGAGGGTGTGAATGCAACGCTCGACGCCGTGATCGGTCCGCTGAACGTCGCCGCCGAGTACGTCGACCGAATCTCCAAGGGCGACATCCCGCAGAAGATCACCGATCAGTACAGCGGCGACTTCAACGAGATCAAGGTTAACCTCAACGCCTGCATCGAGGCCGTCAACGCTCTCGTGCGCGACGCGAACGAACTCGTCGACGCGGCCGTCGCGGGTCGCCTGAAGACGCGCGCCAATCCGGACGGGCACGGCGGTGACTTCCGCCGGATTGTCGAGGGGGTCAATCGGACGCTCGACGCGGTCACCAATCCGCTCAACGAGGCGGCGACGGTGCTCGATCGGGTCGCGCACCAGGATCTCAGCGTGCACGTGGAGGGGGACTACACCGGCGACCACGCGGCCATCAAGACCTCGATCAACACGATGGTGATGGACCTTCGCGGCTCCATCCAGTCGATCGGCCAGAACGCCCAGCGCCTCGCCGGCTCGTCACAGGAACTGACGACGATCAGCGAGCAGATGGCGTCGAACGCCGAGGAGACCGCGACGCAGACCAACGTGGTGTCGGCCGCATCGGAAGAGGTGTCCAGGAACCTCACCGTTGTCGCCACGAGCGCCGAGGAGATGCTCGCCTCGATCCGTGAGATCGCGAAGAGCGCGAACGAGGCCGCGAAGATGGCCAAGGGAGCCGTCAGCGTGGCTGATGCCACCAACGGCACCGTCAGGAAGCTCGGCGACAGCTCGATGGAAATCGGTAACGTCATCAAGGTCATCACGTCGATTGCCGAGCAGACCAACCTGCTCGCCCTGAATGCGACGATCGAAGCGGCGCGCGCGGGCGACGCGGGCAAGGGCTTCGCGGTCGTGGCGAACGAGGTCAAGGAACTCGCCAAGGCCACCGCCAAGGCGACCGAGGAGATCAGCCACAAGATCGAGGCGATCCAGGGCGAGACCCATGGCGCGGTGGAGGCGATTGCGCAGATCAGCGCGGCAATCGGCCAGATCGACGACGTATCGAACACGATCGCCTCGGCGGTCGAGCAGCAGATGGCGACCACCAACGAGATCGGTCGCAACATCTCCGAGGCGGCGCGCGGAGCGGGCGAAATCGCCCGCAACGTCTCGAGCGTGGCAGGAGCCGCGCAGTCGACCGCGCACGGCGCGAGCGAAACCCAGCAGTCCGCGAAGGCCCTCACCGAGATGGCCGCTCGCCTGCAGGCGCTCGTCGCCGGATTCCACGTGTGAGTCGGGACGGTAAACGCAATACAACAGGAAACGGTAGAAACAGGTCGGGTTTGACGTCAGAGAGGAGACGTTATGTTGAGCAAACGGGTCGTGATCATCGGGTTGGCATTGGCGGTGCTCTTCGCGGGCAGTGCCGCGGCACAGTGGCGGGGCCTCGGCCGGCTCACGGGCAAGGTTGTGGACGAGGCCGGGGCGGTCCTGGTCGACGTGACTGTTCGCGCAGACCTCCCGGGCATGGGCGGGACGACGGTGAAGACCAACGAGAAGGGCGAGTGGATGATCAGCGGCATCGCCCGCGGTGAGTGGGTCATCACCGTGGCGAAGGACGGCATGGCGATCCAGAAGGTCAAGGCCGTCGTGCAGGAAATGGCGGTTCCGCCGCTGGTGAAGACGACGCTGAAGAAGGAGTAGTTGGTGACCAGGCGCCGCCCCGCCAAGTGAGGGAGCGGCTGCCTGGGACGTGGTCGGATGAAGCGCGACGGATGTCGCGCCTCATCCGGGACGCGGTTAACGTCGGTTGCTCGATGAGCGCGCATTCGCAAAGGTTGACATATGTTCGGAACCATGGATCTTGGGAAGAAGCTGTCGGCGTTGATCGGTCTGCTGGTCCTCCTGGCCGCCGGGGCGACTGCGATCGCCGTCTCCATCATGGGGGGCGATGCCGTCCGCGAACAGGCGTACGAGCGTGCCAGGGCTGAAGCCATGGCCACCTCTAGCGACGTGCAGCGCGCCCTCGAGAAGGGGCTGAACTCAGCGCGAGCGCTGGCCAGCTCGTTCGAAGGACTCCGCGCACGCGACTTCACAGACCGCATCCAGTACGCGGTCATGCTTCAGAAGGTGCTCGAGGACGACAAGGACCTCGTCGGCACGTGGACGTCCTGGGAGCCGAACGCGCTCGACAAGAAGGATGCCAAGTTCAAGAACGCGCCGGGCGCCGATGGCGAGGGCCGGTACGTGCCGTACTGGGGCCGGGTGGACGCCGACACCGTCCTCAATTCGGTTCACGAAATCGCCACGCCGAACGAGGACTACTACCTCGTGCCGAAGAACACGGGCGCAGAGTACATCATGCCGCCGGCCACGCGGAAGATCGGCAACAGGACTGCCCTCGTGACGCGGCTGTCGGTCCCCATCAAGGGCGACGGCAAGTTCGTGGGGACCGCCGGCGTGGACGTGGCTCTCGACGCCATCGAGAAGCTCGTGAGCGAGCTCAAGCCCTTCGGCACGGGCCGCGTCTCGCTGTTGACGTACGACGCCAAGTACGTCGCCGCGTACCGGCGCGAACTCGTGAACACGGACATGAAGGCCGGCAGCGACACGGACCGGATGATGGCCGCCATCCGGCAGGCGAAGCTGACCACCTTTACTAGGACCGATCCCGAGACGAAACAGGAACTCTACACCGCAATGGTGCCGCTCGTGGTCGGCAGGACGACGACGCCGTGGTGCCTGGTGGTGGACGTGCCGATGGACACCGTGACGGCTGCGGTGCCTCGCATGCGGAACACCGTGATTGCCATTGCGGCGCTCTCATTCATCCTCGCGATCTTCGTCGCCTTCTTCGTACTGCGGAGCATAGTCACCCGGCCGATGGCGAAGGTCGTCACGCTGGTCGGTGAACTGCTGAAGGGCCATCTGAGCCATCGTGCGGGCGTCACGCAGCGGGACGAGGTCGGTCACACGGCACAGGCCCTGGACCAGTTCGCCGAGGTGCTCCAGACGAATGTCATCGGCGTGATGAAGCACATCGCCGAGGGTGACCTCAGCGACGAGGTCCGGGCCCAGGACGACAGGGACGAGATCGCGCCCGCCCTCCAGACGACAATCGCGTCACTGCGGGGCCTCGTGGCCGAGGCGAACATGCTGTCCACGTCGGCTGTCGACGGACGACTGGCCACGCGCGGCGATGCCAACCGGTTCCAGGGTGGATACCGGGAAATCATCCAGGGCGTCAACGCGACCCTCGACGCGGTCATCGGGCCGCTCAACATGGCCGCGGAATACGTGGATCGCATCAGCAAGGGCGACATCCCGCCGAGGATCACCGACGAGTACAATGGTGACTTCAATGAGATCAAGCTGAACCTCAACGGCTGCATCGACAACGTGAACGCGCTCGTCGCCGACACGACGATGTTGTCTGGTGCCGCCATCGAGGGTCGATTGGCCACCCGGGCCGACGCGAGCCGTCACGGCGGTGACTTCCGCAAGATCGTCGAGGGCGTCAACGCGACGCTTGACGCAGTCATCGGGCCGCTCAACATGGCGGCGGAGTACGTGAACCGGATCAGCACCGGCGACATCCCGCCGAAGATCACCGATGCGTACCGGGGCGACTTCAACGAGATCAAGATCAACCTGAATCACTGTATCGACAACGTGAACGCCCTCGTCGCCGATACGGCCATGCTCGCCGACGCCGCGGTGGCCGGCAAACTGGCCACCCGCGCCGATGCCACCAAACACGGCGGCGACTATCGTAAGATCGTGGAGGGCGTGAATCGGACGCTCGACACCGTCATCGGTCCGCTGAACATCGCGCGAGACGTGCTGTGGAAGATGGGCGTCAACGACCTCACCGAGCGGATGCCGCGTGACTTCGTCGGCGATTTCCAGAACCTGGCGAAGGCAATCAACAGGATGCACGACGTCCTGACGCGACTGCAGAAGACCGCCGTCAACGTCGGCAATGGCGACCTCCACGATCTCGAGGCGTTCAAGGCCATCGGGAACGGGACGGGACGGGCGTCCGAGGACGACCAGCTGACTCCCGCGTTCGTCAGGATGATGGAGTCGATTCGGGCGCTGGTCGCAGACATGGACGGGTTGTCGCGCGCGGCCGCCCAGGGACAGCTCTCCACCCGCGTGGAGGCCTCGCGTCATCAGGGTGAGTACCGGAAGGTGGTCGAAGGCGTCAACGCGACCCTCGAGGCCGTGATCGGACCGCTCAATACGGCGGCCGGCTACGTCGACCGCATCGCAAAGGGCGAGATCCCTCCGCGGATCACCGAGACCTACTATGGGGACTTCAACCAGCTCAAGGACAACCTCAACGCCATGGTGCAAACGATGGCCGATCTCCTCCTGGAGACCGATCGGATCATCAAGGCGGCGACCGAGGGCCAGCTGAGCACGCGGGCGGACGCGGCGAAGTTCGTCGGCGGTTGGAATCGCCTGGTCAGCGGGATCAACAGCACGGTCGAGAGCATCGTGACGCCGCTGAACAGCGCCACCCAGTACATGGACCGGATCTCCAAGGGCGATATCCCGGACAAGATCACGGCGCAGCACCAGGGGGACTACAACAGGATCAAGGACAGCCTGAACACCTGCATCGACGCGATCCGGGCGCTCGTGGCGGACACCAAGGTCCTCACCGACGCTGCGGCGTCCGGCCGCATCAAGACGCGGGTCGAGGTCGCGCGTCACGCCGGCGAGTTCCGCAAGGTCATCGAGGGCGTCAACCAGACGCTCGAGGTGATCACCGACCCGATCGTGCAGATCGGCCGCGAGGCGCGCGGCCTCGGCGCATCGTCCGAAGAGCTGAACGCGATCAGTCAGCAGATGTCGGCGAATGCCGAGGAAACCGCCACGCAGACCAACGTCGTGTCAGCGGCTTCCGAGCAGGTGTCGAAGAACCTGACCGTCGTGGCCACGAGTTCGGAGGAGATGCTCGCGTCGATCCGGGAGATCGCCAAGAGCGCCAACGAAGCCGCCAAGATGGCCAAGCACGCGGTCGGGGTCGCCGACACGACGAACCTGACGGTGAAGAAGCTCGGCGACAGCTCGCTCGAGATCGGCAACGTGATCAAGGTCATCACGTCGATTGCCGAGCAGACCAACCTGCTGGCGTTGAACGCGACGATCGAGGCGGCGCGCGCCGGCGACGCGGGCAAGGGCTTCGCGGTCGTCGCGAACGAGGTCAAGGAACTCGCCAAGGCCACCGCCAAGGCGACCGAGGAGATCAGCCACAAGATCGAGGCGATCCAGGACGAGACCAAGGGTGCCGTCAAGGCCATCGGCCAGATCAGCGGCCTGATCACGCAGATCGACGACGTCTCGAATACGATCGCCTCGGCGGTCGAGGAACAGACGGCGACAACGAACGAGATCGGGCGTAACATCAGCGAAGCCGCGCGCGGTTCGGCGGAGATCGCACGAAACGTCTCGAGTGTGGCAGGGGCCGCCCAGTCCACCGCGCAAGGGGCCACCGATACGCAGAAGGCAGCACGGGCGCTCGGCGAGATGGCCGGACAGCTGCAGTTGGTCGTGTCGCGGTTCGCGATCTAGCGGGCTCGTCGGGGACGGAGCCGGCGGCGCCCGCGGGCGGGCCGCTCCGTCCTCCGCGTGAACGGGATGAGGTTCTATGCCGAAAGCGATGGTGGTGGACGACTCTCGTACGATCCGGCGGATTCTGGCGGGGATCCTCGGGGAGATTGGATTCCAGGTGATCCATGCCGAAAACGGCAAGGAAGCGCTGGCAATCGTCGGTCGGGAACGGGAGGCGGATGTCGCCATCTCCTTGGCGCTGGTCGACTGGAACATGCCGGAGATGAACGGGCTGGAGTTCGTCCAGCAACTCCGCGCGGACGTCAGGAACGCCGACATGTTGGTCATGATGGTGACGACCGAGACGCAGGTCGACCAGATGGTCGCGGCGCTCGAGGCCGGCGCGAACGAGTACATCATGAAGCCGTTCACCAAGGACATCATCCAGGGCAAACTGCGTCTCCTGGGTGTGGTGGAGTAGGGTAGGGTCTGTGGCCACTGCTGTCCGGCGCGCCATCCCCGCGGGCACCAAGATCCGCGTGCTCGTCGTGGACGACTCGGTGGTGATCCGCCGTCTCGTGACGCAGGCGCTCAGCGAGGATCCCGGCATCGAAGTGGTGGCGGCGGCTGCCAACGGTCTCATCGCGCTGCAACGCATTCCCCAGGCCAACCCGGACGTGATCACGCTCGACGTCGAGATGCCGGAAATGGACGGCCTCGAGACGCTGCGTCGCATCCGCAAGGACTACCCGAACCTTCGGGTCATCATGTTCAGCACGCTGACCGCCCGCGGAGCGACAGCCACGATCGACGCGCTCATGCTTGGCGCGGACGACTACGTGACGAAGGCCGCCAACGTGGGAAAGGTCGGCGAATCGCTCGCGGCGCTCAGGGGCGAACTGGTGCCTCGAATCAACCAGTTCTTCCTGAGGGCCGAGCCGTCGTCGGGCGCGGTATCCGTCGCACGTCCGATGCCGGGACGGGGCCCGCGCCCCGTGCGGGTCGTGGCGGACTTCCGGCCGCACCTGGCGCCCAAGGCGCTCGTCATCGGCGTCTCGACTGGCGGACCGACGGCGCTGTCGCACATCGTTCCGGCGCTGCCGGGCGATTTCAGGCTGCCGGTCCTCATCGTGCAGCACATGCCGCCGCTCTTCACGCGACTGCTCGCCGAGCGACTGCAGAAGCAGACGGCGTTGAAAGTCGTGGAGGCGGCTGAGGGGCTCGCCGTGCAGCGCGGGACGGTCTACATCGCGCCCGGCGATTACCACATGCGGGTACGCCAACAGGGCGACCGCGTCGTGGTGGCGCTGGACCAGGCTCCGCCCGAGAACTCGTGCCGGCCTGCCGTGGACGTGCTGTTCCGCTCCGCGCACGAGGTCTATGGCGGCCAGGTGGTCTCGGTCATCCTGACCGGGATGGGGCAGGACGGCCTCCGCGGCGTCGAGTTGCTCAGGTCGAGCGGTGCCCGCGTTATCATCCAGGACGAGGCGACGAGCGTCGTCTGGGGTATGCCCGGCGCCATCGCTCGCGCGAATCTCGCGGATGCAATCGTCGGAATCGATGATATCGTGCCGGAAATACTCAGGCATGTCTGAGAGCGGGTGGCTATGACGTTGCAGGCGGAGGGCACGGCGCGGCAGGACCCGAACCCGTTCCAGGGGATCAGTCCGGAGACGTACAAATATCTCCAGGACTACGTGTATCGTGAATCCGGCATCGTCCTCGAGGACGACAAGCACTACCTGCTTCAGGCCAGGCTGATGCCGATCCTGAAGAAGGAGCAGCTCAAGACGATCGACGAGATCTGTGCACGTCTGAAGGCCGGCCAAGGCGACCTCAGACTGCGCGTCGTCGAGGCGATGACGACCAATGAGACGCTGTTCTTCCGCGACCCGGCGCACTACGACGCCCTCAAGACCCAGATCATCCCGGCGCTGATGAAGGCCCGTGAGTCCACGCGCCGCCTGTGTTTCTGGTCCGCCGCCGCCTCGTCGGGCCAGGAGTCCTACAGCCTGGCAATCCTGCTCCTTGAAATGGGGCTCCTGGCTCAGGGCTGGAGCATCCAAATCATCGGGACCGACCTGTCGTCCCAGGTGCTCGAGCGGGCGCGCCAGGGCCGGTACATGCAGATTGAGGTGAACCGGGGCTTGCCCGCGGCCCACCTGGTCCGGTACTTCAGCAAGCAGGGACTCGAGTGGCAGCTGAAGGACAACGTCCGATCCATGGTGACCTTCGAGCGGTTCGACCTGCGACAAAATCCCTCGCCGCTGGGGATGTTCGACGTGATCATGTGCCGCAACGTCCTCATCTACTTCGACGTGCCGACCAAGAAGAAGATCCTGGCGGCCTTGCGGACCGTGCTGCGTAATGATGGGTGCCTTCTGCTCGGAGGCGCCGAGGCAATCCTTGACCTCGACGGCAACTACGCGCGTCAGGTCGTTGGGCAGGCGTCGGTCTATCGCAAGGCCGTGTCCTGAGGGGTGAGCGCATATGGAGTCAACCGAGATCCAGGATTTCGGCCCGATCGTGAACCAGATCGTCGAAAACGTCTTTCAGACGATGATGAATCTCGAGGTGCACGCGGAGGAACTGCCGTGGCCGCCGAAGGGTGAGCTGATCACCGCCGCCATCTCGCTGGCCGGCACCTGGAAGGGTGCCGTGCTAGTGGAATGTGGGCTCAACGAGGCGTTCCTGTTTACCAGCCGGATGATCGGCGTGGACCTGCCCACCAGCCTGAACGACGACGTGCGCGACGCCCTCGGTGAACTCGCGAACATGGTCGGCGGAAAC
>DASXVO010000023.1 GCA_036504215.1 Vicinamibacterales bacterium
TTTGGCGTCGCGCTGCACAACCTCTACGGCCCGACCGAAGCGACGGTGGACGTGACCTGGCAGCCCTGCTCCCCGTGGACGGGCGGCGCCATCGTCCCCATCGGCCGCCCCATCGCCAACACGACGGTCTACATCCTGGACAGCCACGGCAGCCCGACGCCCATCGGCGTGACCGGCGAGATCCATCTCGGCGGGCCGCAACTCGCGCGCGGCTATGTCAACCGCCCCGCCCTCACGCGCGACCGCTTCATCCCCAATCCGTTCAAGGAAGGCGGGCGGCTCTATCGCTCCGGCGACCTCGGCCGCTGGCGAAGAGACGGAACGATCGAGTATCTCGGCCGGATCGACGATCAGGTGAAGGTGCGCGGACAGCGCATCGAACCCGGCGAGATCGAGCACGTGCTGGAGACGCACCCCGCGGTGGAGCGGGCGGTCGTGGTCCCATCGACTGGCCAGGGCCTGACCGAGCTACATGGCTATGTCCTGGCGCGCGGCGAGCTCACGGCCGCTTCCCTGCGAGACCATCTCCGTGACCGCGTGACGGACGCAATGATCCCGGCCCGGTTCTTCCGTCTGGACGCGCTGCCGCTGACCTCGAGTGGCAAGATCGATCGGAAGGCGTTGACGGGCGCGCCACTCGACGCCACCGAGCCGGCGGCGGTCGAGAACCTCTCGGACGCCGAGGCGGAGATCCGCGCCATCTGGAAGACGCTGCTCCCGGATGCCGAGCCCGGGTCGCGCGACGGCTTCTTCGAGGTCGGCGGCAATTCGTTGCTGGTGATTCGCCTGCACGAGCGGCTGAACGCCCGCTGGCCGGACGTATGGACCGTCACCGATTTGTTCGCCTGCGCGACCATCGCCGATCAGGCCAGGCGGGTGGCACCCCCCGCACCGGTCCCGTCGCGAACGGAAGCGCGGACCGAGGATGGAGAAGACGGCAGCAGCTCTCCGGATCGAGGGCGACGCGATCGCCATCCTGCTCCCGACAGCCGAGCACATGCCATCGCCGTCGTGGGAATGGCAGTCCGCCTTCCCGGCAGCGACGATCTCTCCGGGTTCTGGCGCGACGTGTCGGCCGGGGCCGATCTCGTCCGCCGCCTCCCGGCTCAGCGGGATGCCGACGTTCGGGCGCTGGTGGCGGCGCTCGGCCTGACACGTGACGGCTTCGCCGAGGGTGCATACCTTGACGACATCATGGAGTTCGATCCGAAGCGCCTGCGGCTGTCGCCGGCCGACGCGGCGCTGATCGAACCCGAACAGCGGCTGTTCCTGGACACCGCCCTGCGCGCGCTCGAAGACGCGGGGCGCGGCGGTACGGCGCTGGACGGCGCACGCGTGGGCGTGTTCGTCGGCGGGGCGCCGGGCTCGGAGTGGCGAACTGCACTGATGCGTACTGCCGAAGCTCGACGAAAGGAGCAGATCTTCGTCCTCAACGTCCCCTCCAACGTGGCGACGCGCCTGTCCTTCCTGCACGATTGGCGCGGACCCGCGGCCCTGTTCGACACGGCCTGCTCGTCGACGCTTGTCGCCGCGCACACCGCCTGCCGCGCGCTGCGCGACGGCGAATGCGACTGGGCGCTGGTTGGAGGTGCCAAGGCCATTGGCGTGCCGCACTCCGAGGGCCACGGGTTGTCGATCGACAGTTCCACAGGCCGAACCCACGCCTTCGACGCGAGCGCGGACGGCACCGGCGTGGGCGAGGGCTGCGTGGTCTTCCTGTTGCGGCCGCTGGCCCACGCGCTGGCCGACAGCGACGCCATCCACGGCGTCATACTGGGCAGCGCCATCAATCAGGACGGCGCCTCGAGCGGCATGGCAGCCCCCAACCCTGCAGCGCAGGCCGAGGTGATCACCGCGGCCGCGGCGGACGCCGGGATCTCCTTGTCCAGCCTGTCCTACATCGAAGCGCACGGCACGGGCACGGCGCTTGGCGATCCCGTCGAGATCTCCGGGCTGACCACGGCGATTGCGCGCGAGACCGATGCCACCGGCTTTGCCGCGATCGGTGCCGGCAAGGGCAACTACGGCCATCTCGATGGCGCGGCGGGCGCCCTGGGACTCGTCCGCGCACTGATGTGCCTGGCCCACGACAGCGCCCCGCCGCAGCCATTCTTCGCCTCTCCGAATCCGCGCATCGATTTCGCCAAGGCGCCGGTTGTGGTCGCACGCGAACTGACGTCGCTCAGCGATCGCGGGTGCCCTCGCCGGGCTGGCGTCAGCGCCTTCGGACTGAGCGGCATCAACGCCCATGTCGTAGTTGAGGCCGCGCCGCACATCGCCAGAGATCCGGACCTCGGCACCCACTGGATCGCCGTCGGCCTTTCGGCTCCGGACGCTGCGAGCCTGCGCGGCTACGCCGGCGCCATCGTCGCGGCGCTGCGCGCACACCCAGAGTGGCCGCTCGCCGACATCGCCCGTACCTTGGTCGCCGGTCGCGACGCGCTGGACGCGAGGCTGGCGGTGTGGGCGCGCGATCGCGCAGACCTGATGGCGCGGCTTGCCGTGTTCGCGGCGGCACCTGAAGCCGTGGACGGAATGGTGGTGACCGGCACCGCCGCCCGCGCTCGCAGTGGAGAGTCGGTATCGGCGGTGCACCGTAACGAGACTGCGGCCCTGGCCGCCTCGACCGCGTTCGTCGACGGCGCCCGGCTTGTGTGGCCGACCGATGTTCCGGCCGGCCGCGTTCATCTTCCCGCGGCACCGCTGGCCCGACGGCGCTACGCCCCAGACTGGGTGTTCGCCCAGGTGGTGAGTGCGCACCCTGCCGGTCTGCTGGGCCCGGTGACCATCGCGGCGCAGGGCCGCGTGTTTCCACTCGACGTTCATTCCGCTTCCTTCTGGCCGGTCGCCGACCATCTCCTGAACGGCATCAAGACGCTGGTCGGCATGGCCTTCCCGGCGCTCGTGGACGAAGCGATGCCCGCCGGTTCGTGGCGCATTCACGATCTACGCTGGATTCGCCCGCTTCGCCCGGATGACGTCGAGGCCGACACGGTGACGTTGAGCATCGAACCTGGTGGAGCGGCGACGCTGTCGGGCCGGATCAAGGACGGACGTCGGCAGACCTTCATCAAGGCCACCGTCGAGACGGCAGATGCGGCGGCGCCTGACACGCTCGACCTCGACGCGGTGCTCAGGCGCTGCGCGCCTGCCACGGACGCGCCCTCCTTCCAGCGGAGATTCGGCGTGGTCGAGGTCAGCGAGCGCTGGAACTGCCTGGACCGTGTCGCTCGAGGTGAGCACGAGTCGGTGGCATGGCTGCACCGTCCGAACGGCGAGGCCGCGCCGCGCCTGCATCCCGGCATGCTCGATGTCGCCATCGGACAGGCGCTGGACGAGCCCGGGCTGGTGCCGACCGCCTGCGGCGAGATCGTCGTCAGCGCCGCACTGCCCGCGCGCCCGGTCGCGCACATCGTCCGTCGGGCAACTGCCGATGGTGCCGAGGCTGACGTCCGCCTGGCCGACCCGGACACGGGGCGCGTGGCCGTTGCCGTGCTCGGACTGCGCTTCACGCGGATGGGTGGAGCCCGCACACCGGCCGTGATCGTGCCGTCAGTGCCGCGCTGGGTCGAATGTCCTTTGGAGGTACGTGACACTGGCGAGCCGGTGGTGCTCATCGGCGAGGGGAACCTGGCCGATCGGCTCGCCGCCTTCCTGGCGGCGGCCGGCCGCCTGGCCGGACGGAGCGGTTGCGCGGCCCTGGACGACGCGACCACTGCTCGTATTGGTGCAGCCGACGCGCCGGCTGTCGTCTTCGTACCGGCTGGAGGCTCTGACACCGGAACGCGGGCGGTAACGGCGATGCGTGCCGTGCTGGCTGCGCGGCGCGGTCCGAGCCGCCTGCTCGCGGTTGGTGAAGGCGCATTCGCGGTTGGCGACGACGGGCCGCTGGATCCGTTCCAGGCCCTGACGTATGGCATCGTGGCCGCCGCCACTCTGGAAGAGGCCACGCTCACGGCCCGATACATCGACTGCGACAGCGCAACGGAGGTCGCGGCACTGCTGGCTGAACTGGCGGTGCTCGAGCGCAACGTCAACGTCGTGGCGTGGCGTGGAGGAAGGCGGCTCGTTCGACGGTTCGAGCCAACCGACGCGAAGGCTGAAGACGCCGCGTGGCCGCGCAACGGATGCTGTGTCGTGTCGGGCGGCACCGGCGGGCTTTCGCTGATGCTGGCCGCGACACTGGCCGCCGAAGGACGCGTCGGTCTCGCGTTGCTGTCGCGTACCGGCATTCCCGCTGGCGATGGCCCCGACCCGGCGCTGCGCAGCCAGACCCTGAAAGAACTCCGTGCCGCGGGCCTGCGATTGGAGACGTACGCCTGCGACGTCGCCGATCGTGCGTCGCTCGTTGGGGCGCTCGACCGCGCCCGACGCGAGATCGGTCCGATCACCGCGGTGGTCCATAACGCCGGAGTCTCCGACGGATCGTTCCTCTCGAAGGGCGAGCAAAGCGTGTCGATCTACGCGGAGTTGTTGCGCGCGAAGGTCAACGGTGCCCTCCTTCTCGACGAATTGACCGCCAGCGACCCGGTCGAGGCGTTCATCATGGCCGGGTCACTGACCGCGCTGACCGGGGCGCAAGGGTTCGCCGCCTACACCGGCGCCAACGCCTTTCTCGACGCCTTCGCCGCAAAGCGGCGCCGGGCCGGCAAGCCCGCCCTCACCATCGACTGGTGCGGCATCCGCGAGATGGGCATGGCGGCGCGGAACGTGTTGAAGGTGCACGACATCAGATTGGACGCCACCCGCGCCGACGTCGGGCCGCTGCTGCGACGCGCGCTGGCGACCGGCGCCGCGCAGGTTACCCTGCTGGTGCCCGAAGTCAGCGCGCTGGTGTCGGATACGCCGACCGCTGTCTCGGCGTCGGTTGCCGCAGTCAATGCCAGTGTGGCGCCACACACGGCCAAGCCCGCGGCTCGCGGTGCGGGAGGCAACCGCGCGCTCGAGGCGGGACTGAGCTCCGTCTGGGCGGACGTGCTGGGCTACGAGTCGGTTGCGAAAGACGACGATTTCTACGCGCTCGGCGGCGATTCCATCACCGGCATGCAGATCGTCGAACAGACCGTGCGCGATCTCGGCGTGCAGATGACGCTCGTCGATCTGTTCGAGACGGCGAACGTGGCGGCGCTGGCCGATCGACTGCGCAGACGGGCGGCCGAACAGCATTCGCAGAGCCAGAGCCTGCAACCCGCTCCCGCGCGCGACCGGTACCCTGTGGCGTGGGAGCAGTTGGCCGTCTTGCAAGCGGAGGCCGCTGCAGATATGGGTACGGCCTATAACCTGCCCTCCGGCCTGTACCTGCCCGAGAACGTCGAGATCGCCCGGTTGCGCGCCGCCGTCGATGCGCTGGTCGAGCGCCACGAAATTCTGCGCACCCGCCTGGTCCCGGCCGCAACCGAAAGCGGCGAGCCGACGATGGAGGTCCTCCCGCCCGCCCCGGCCGCGTACGAGGACCTCGATTGCGCGACCGACGCCGACATGGCGGATGCGCTGAACGGCTCCGTCCGTCCCTTCGATCTGTGGGCCGGAGCGCCGCCAGTGCGGTTCGTCCTGGCACGCGTCGCCGGACGGCCGCGCGCCCTTCTGCTGGACGTTCACCACTCGCTCGCCGACGCGTTCAGCCTGGAAGTCCTTCTCTCCGACCTGGCCGCGATCTACTCGGGCACCGCCGGCCCGGCACCAGCCGCACAGTTCAAGGACTATGCGTGGTGGAGCCGTGAGGGCGCGGGCGCTGCCGCCGCGGACGAAGCGCGCGCCTATTGGATTGGGCGCTTCTCGGGGCCGCTGCCCGTGCTGGACCTGCCCGCCGACCACCCGCGTCCGCCGCGCCTCACGCGGCGGGCAGAGTGCGTGGAATTCGACGTCGCCGGCGACGTCGTCACCCGGCTGCGCGCGTTTGCAGCGGAGCGGCGGACGACGCCATTTGCCGTGGTCACGGCGGTTTGGGCACTGCTGATCGCCCGCTACGCCCGCACCGAGGAACTCGTGATCGCGGTGGCAGTCAATTCCCGCGACAACGTGGGGATGGCCGGAATGACCGGCATGCTCGTCTCGCTGCTGCCGCTGCGGCTGGCGGTGAAGTCGAGCGACAGCGTCGCCGATTTCATGCTGCGCACCCACGTCGCCCACACGGACGCGCTGGGCCATCGGTCCTACGGGTTGGGGCGGCTACTCGCCGACCTGGCACCGCCGTCCTCGCCGGACCGGCCAACGCTATCAGAAGTGATTTTGTCGTACATGAATTTCGCCGAGGGAGGGGGACAGCGGACCGCCGGCGGCGCGTTCACGCCCTTCGGACTCGCACGAAAGGACGGCAAGAGCGATCTTGGGATCTTCGTCCGCGACCTGCCCGACCAGATGGTGATGGCGGTCGAATACAACGCCGATCTGTTCGACCGCGACCGCATGGATCGGATGGTCTGCCACCTGCGCACCTTGCTGGCTGGTGTGGTATTCGCCGATCCCGACGCGCCGGTCAGCCGCCTGCAGGTGCTGCCCGAGGCCGAGCGCGTGCTGGTTATCGAGCGGTTCAACGCGACGACGCGAGCGCTCGACACCGAGCGCACCATCGTTCGGCCGTTCCTCGACCGCGTCGCCGCGGCCCCGGCCGCGCCCGCGATCTTGTGGAACGGCGAGGCGCCGCTCGACTACCGCGGCTTCGCCGCCCGCGCCGGCGCGGTGGCTCGCCAGTTGGTCGCCGCCGGCGTGCGGCCGGGCGACACGGTGGCGGTCTGCGGCCCGCGCTCGCCCGACCTGCTCGTCGCCATCTACGGCATCCTGATGGCCGGGGCCGCCTATGCGCCGCTCGGCGCCGACCAGCCGGCGGCGCGGATTGCCGCCATGCTGGAGGACCTCGGGAGACCGCGCGTGCTGGCCGCG
>DASXVO010000024.1 GCA_036504215.1 Vicinamibacterales bacterium
CGATGTACCCCGACGTGTGCTGGGCGATCGAGCTCGGCGTGCGGGTGAAGGTCCCCGAGTGGGCCGGCCAGGAGATCTCGATGGCGCTCGAGGAGGACGCGGTCTTCACGACGCACAAGACGACGTTCCTCGACGGCCGACAGACCCGGTTCCACCTAATCAGATGACGACAACCGACGACTCTCTTTCGAATCCCGTCGGCGGCCCCGTCAGAGCGTTGGCCGTCGGCCGGGATTCCGACGGAATCCTCGAAGAAACCGCGTGATTCGATCACCCGGGCGACGGGACGCCCCGGCACGCCGGTTGCGCGTCGGTCGCCGGAGGCTCCCACATGTTCGAGGGTCTGTTCCAGCCCATGCACCTGCTCCTCATCCTCGGCATCGCGCTGATCGTCTTTGGCCCAAGGAAACTGCCAGAGCTGGGCCGCGGCCTTGGCCAGGGAATCCGGGGATTCAAGGAGGCGATCACCCAGGCGTCGGACACGTTGCCTCACGACGACAATAAGTAGCGGCCGCTGACGATCTGCGTCGCCGCTCAGGTCAGGCGTGACAGGCCGAACGGCTTCGCCTGGTAGAGATACGTCCGGACATCGATATTCCACATCGCCGTGCACAGGTAGCCGAGCCGTCCGAGGATCGGGAAGACCTCTTCGAACGGCCCTTCGGTCACCACGACCGGGTGTGACCTGAGCAGGGTCTTGATGCTGCCCTTGAGCACGTCGAGATACCAGTTCTCGACGTCGATCTTCAGCAGGCTCACGTCGTCATAGTCGTACGAGTCGAGTGTCCGCATCTCGACGGAACCGGGAACGCCCGGCACGACCTCGCATCCCCCCATATTGGCCGGTGATACGGCCATCGCCACCATGCCCGCACTCGCACCGAGGGCAACCGGGTGAGCGTGAACGACGAGGTCCGATGCGTGAGCGTCGAGGTTTCTCTGGAGGATCTCGAAGTTCATCGGCACCGGCTCGAAACAGACGAGGCGCTTTGGCCGGAGGACCCTCGCGAAGAATGTCGCGTGGTTGCCGATGTTGGCACCGACGTCGATGATGGTCCGTTGCGACGGGAAGTGCTGACGGAGCGTTTCGAGGATCTCGGACTCGTAGAACCTGCCCGTCTCGACGATCTGGTTGCTCAGGTACTCATCGTCGTGCACGAGCAGATCGAGCGACGTTCCGGCGTGGTCGATGTGAGCCAGGCGCATGGTCGCCCAATTATCGCAAAGGTGACGCGTTCGGTGTCAGGAGAATAGGCGGAACTTTCGGCCGCTCGCATCCGTTCATGTCAACAGGGAGGCAGTGCTGTGCCGACACTGATCACCGACCTCAGATTCGCCCTTCGCGTGCTCCGCCGCCAGCCCGGGTTCGCCGCGACGGCCATTCTCGTGCTCGCGTTGGGGATCGGCGCCAATGTGGCGATCTTCTCCGTGGTCAACACGTTGCTGCTGAAGCCGCTGCCCGGCGTCGGTGGCGACGGACAGATCCTGGGGCTGTACAGCAAGAGCACGAAGAAGGCGGACGACTACCGTGCATTCTCCTACCCGAACTACGTCGACCTTCGCGGCGGCGTGCGAACGTTCACGGGGGTGGCGGCGCACACCGTGGCCTTCGCCGGCGTGGCTGACGGCGGGATGACGCGTCGCACGTTCGTCGAGATGGTGTCCTCCAACTACTTCGACGTGCTGGGGACCACGCTGGCGCGAGGGCGCGCGTTCACGGCGGACGAGGAGCCCCCCGGGCGCCCGGCGCTCGTCACCGTCGTTTCCCACGGCTACTGGCAACGCCAGGGTGCTGATCCGCAGTTCATCGGGAAGACGGCCACCATCAGCGGCAGGCCGTTCACGGTGGTTGGTGTGGCGCCTCCGGGGTTCTCGGGCACGGCCACCGGCTTGGCGCCGGAGTTTTGGGTCCCGCTGAGCGCCACAGAGCTTGTCGAGAACGACTTCATACGCGACGACGCGAGTGGGGCGCGCGGCTCCCGCGACAGGCACGAGTTCCTGCTGGTCGGCCGCTTGAAACCCGGCGTGACCCGTGAGGCCGCCAACCGCGAACTGGCGGGCCTGGCGACGCGATTGGCGGAGGCGTATCCGAGCGCGAACCGCGACCACACGATCATCGCGAGCCCGCTGTCACGGCTCGGCATCAGCACGAATCCGAGCGACGACGGCGCATTCGTTTCCCTGTCAGCGGTGCTGATGGGGATGTCGGCGGTGGTGTTGCTGGTCGCCTGCCTGAACCTGGCGAACATGCTGCTCGCCCGCGGCACCGCGCGCCGAAAGGAGATCGCGGTTCGTCTCGCGCTCGGCGCCGGCCGCATGGCGATCGTGCGCCAGTTGCTCACCGAAGGCCTCCTGCTGTCGATGGCCGGGGGCGCCGTCGGTCTCGCGGTGGGCGACTGGGCAACGGTGCTGCTGATGCGATCCATTGCGCCACTCATGCCCATGCCGTTCGACCTGGACGTGGGCCTCGACTGGCGTATGACGGTTGCCGCGCTGGCGTTCGCGGTCATCGCCACGGTGGCTTTCGCGCTGGGCCCGGCCCTGAAGGCGACGCGTCCGGGCGTCATCGAGGAGATCAAGGAGCAGGCCGGCGAGGATCGGACCCGCCGCGCGCGTCTGTTTGGCGCCCGCAACCTGTTGCTGGCCGGACAAATGGCATTGTCGCTGGCGCTGCTCGTGGCGGGCGCGCTCTTCCTGCGGGGCGCACTGGCCGCCGCCGATGCAACGCCCGGTTTTGCGGCTGACCGTGGCCTGCTCATCGAAACGGACCCGAGCCTCGCCGGCTATTCGCCAACCGAGAGCGCGTCGGCGCATCGACGGCTGGTGGCGCGACTGCGGGGTGTTGCCGGCGTCGAAGCGGTGAGCATGGCATCGATGGTGCCGTTCGGGCCGCTGAGCGAGAGCGTGCGGGTTGAGTCGGCAGCGGCGCCCGAACAGGCGGCGCCCGCGAAGGATTCCTCCCTGCGGGTGTCGGCCCAGCACACGTCGATCGGCAGCGACTATTTCCGTGCCCTCAATCTGCCCGTCGTGCGCGGGCGCGAGTTCACGACGGAAGAGGCGGAGGGCACCGAGGCGCGGCGCATCACGATCATCGACGAACCGACCGCGAGGAAGTTGTTTCCGAAACCGGGCGACAATCCGGTCGGCCAGTTCGTCCGGGTCGGCTCCGGGGAGAACGGCCAGGCGAAGGAACTGCTCGAGGTGGTCGGCGTCGTGCCCGGCGTCCGGTCCGATCTCTTCGAGCGGGCGCCATCACCTCACCTCTACGTGCCATTCACGGCGCGATCTCGCGCCTGGATGCACTACCACGTGCGCACGGCCGCCGGCGCGCCGGCCGACGGCGTGATGCTCGAGCGGTTGCGGCGGGAAATCCGCGCCGTGGATCCGCGGTTCCCCGTGATTTCCACTCGGACGCTCCAGGACTTCATGCAGAAGAGCGTGTTCCTGTGGTTGTTCCGATCGGGCGCCCGGATCTTCACGGCGTTCGGACTTGCGGCGCTCGTGCTGGCGCTGGTCGGCATCTACGGCGTCAACGCCTACATGGTGCTGCGGCGCACGCGCGAGATCGGTATTCGCATGGCGCTCGGGGCCGCGCCGCGCGATATCACGCGGCTTATCCTGCGCGAAGCCATCATCGTCACCGCGGCCGGCGTGGCGGTGGGACTCGCGCTCGCGATCGCCATCGGCAACCTGCTCGGATCGATGCTCTACGACGTGACGGCGTTCGATCCGCTGGCGCTCATCACCGCGCCAACGCTGCTGGTCGGCTCTGCGCTGCTGGCGTCCTACATTCCGGCCCGCCGGGCCACGCGGGTTGCGATGGCCACAGCGCTCAGGCGAGACTAGGGCGATGGCCAGCGCCTTCGGAGGGATCGTGGCTCGTTCCAATCGCGGGTGCCGAGGTGCATACCAGCTCGCCGCCGCCCTGCTGACGTGCGCAGCACTGGTCGTGCTGATGTCGCCGTCGGCCGCGGCCATCGTCATTCGCCACGACAAGGCTGATGCCGACGCCCTACGGTTGGGCGCGAAGTTCGAGGCCGTGGGTCGAGTGCTGCCCGACGGCGGCTGCACCCTCATCGCGCCCACCTGGGTGGCCACCGCCGCCCACGTCGCGGCGTCAGTGTCCCCTGGAGGCAGGGTCCAGTTTGGAGACCGGACGTACGCAGTCAAGCGGACGGTGATTCACCCTGACGGCACCGGGCCCGCTGGGCAGCCCCCCGAGGTCGATTTGGCGCTCCTGGAACTTGCAGAACCGGTCGCCTCGGTCGCGCCGATCGAACCCTACCGCCAGCGGAATGAGATGGGCCAGTCGATCTTCATCGTCGGCTACGGCGATTTCGGAAATCCACGGATTGGACTGAAGCGGGGCGACGGTCGGCGTCGAGCGGTGACCAACCTCGTGGACGATGCCGGTCCTCGTCGCATCTTCATGCGGTTCGACGAGCCGCCGAAGGGAACGGAGTTCGAGGGTGTCGGAGGACCGGGGGACAGCGGCGGGCCGGCCTTGCTCGGGGCCGGAGGCCGGTACTATCTGGCTGGCGTCAGTTCTGCGTCGATGGACGGCAAGCCTGGCCAATACGGCATCACCGACGTCTACACACGGGTGAGTTCCTTCGTGTCATGGATCGACTCGATCACTCACCCATCCTCCGCAGCCCGATGACGGTCTGCTCGCCGGTTCCGGCCGTCCAGGCGACGTGCACGGTGTCATCCGGGCCCGGGACTATTCTTCGCCAAGGCTTAGCGAGAACAGCTTGGAGGCGGGATGGTCGTCAGAGAGCGTCACCATCCCGTCGAACGTGAAGCCGATCTTCTCGAGCAGGCCAATCGAACGCTCGTTGTCGGGGGAGGTGATGGCCAGCACCCGGCGCAGGCCCATCGTCTTCTTCGCGTGCGCCAGCACCGCCAGCGCGGATTCGCGCGCGTAGCCCTGTCCCCAATACGTCGGCACGAATGCGAACCCGAGATCGATGTCAGGGAGAACGTCCCGTTTGAGAAGCCCACAGATGCCGATCGGCACCTGCGTGCCCTTCAGTTCGACAAGATAGAGCCCGAAGCCCAATCGGGCGTAGCTGTCGGCAGGCCCCTTCAGGATGTAGTTGGTCGCATCCTCGATCGTGTGCACGCCCCGATCGCCGATATACCTGATCCATGACGGCTCGTTGACCAGGCCGAGAATGAAGCCGGCATCTTCGATGGTGAGCCAGCGAACGACGAGGCGGTCGGTTTCGAGGACCTTCATGATGCGACATTGTCCCCGAATCCGCGCGACTCGACAACGACACCTACCGACGGCGACCCATCGGGCCTATATCGACCTTCCATTACTCAGGACGCGGCAACCTCGGGCGACGATGCGCCTGAAGTGCGAAAGGAGTAAGGCGGGGCGTCAGATCTACTACTCGTTCCGCAGCGCTCGAATCGGATCGATCACCGCGGCCCGGCGTGCCGGGATCAGGCCGGCCGCCAGGCCCACGGTGACGAGGCCGATGAGCGCGGCCAGGAAGACCAGCGGATCCCGCGCGCCCAGGCCGAAGAGCTGCGATTCGACATACCGGCTCGCGACCAGTGCGACCGCCAGGCCAACCACGACGCCCACCCCGAGCAGGATTCCCACCTCGCGCATGACGAGCGCCAGCACCTCGCCCGGCCGCGCGCCGAGCGCGACGCGCACGCCGATCTCCGGCGTTCGCCTCTGGACGATGAACGCGATGACGCCGTAGAGACCCACGGCGGCCAACACGGTGGCGAGCAGGCCGAACGCCGCGGCCAGGACTGCAATCAGCCGTTCGGTCGTCGTCACGGCATCGATGTACGCGCCGAGCGGTTTCAGGTCGAAGACGGGCAGGTTCGGATCGAGTTCCCGCACGATTCGCCGCACGGCGGACGCCAACTCCGACTCGGACCGCGTCGATCGGATGTAGAACGTCAGCCGCGTCGGACGCTCGTCCAGCGGAAAGGGGAAGAACACCGCCGGGCTGACCTGCTCGCGCAGGTCGTTGTGCTTGAAGTCGCGGACGATGCCAACGATTTCGCGATCCGCAACGATGTCGTTGCCGCTGCCGATCGCGACGTGCCGGCCGAGCAGCGGCCGTCCCTGTGAGTACTTGCGGACGAAGGCCTCGTTGATGACAGCCACCTTCCGTACGGTCAGGATGTCCTGGTCGTCGAGTTCGCGTCCCTGGACCACCGGTACCCGCAGCGCCTTGAAGTAGTCGGCGCTGGCCATCCCGATGGCCGCGCGCGCATCGTCGGCATCTTTGGCCTGGTAGCCCTCGATCGTGAAGTTGCCGCTGCGGCTCGAGTTGGTCAGCGGCGAGGGGTTGACGGCGCCCACCGCGTCGACGCCGGGCGCGTTCCGGAGCCGCTGCTGCAACTCGCGGTAGAACGCGTGGACGCGGGCGGCCGGGTAGCCCTGAAGCGTGGGATTGACCGAGAACGTCAGCACTCCGCTCGCCCGGAAGCCTGGATCGACGCGCATCAGGTTCGCGACGCTCCGCCCGAACAGGCCAGCGGCCACGAGAAGCAGCAGTGACAACGCCACCTGCGAGACCACCAGCGCGCGCCTGAACCGCGTCTGTCCCGTGCCCGAGGCCACGCTCGTGGCCTGATCCTTCAGCACGCCCGCGACCTGCGGTCGGGTGGACTGGAGCGCGGGCACGAGGCCGAAGAGCAAGCCGGTGACAACCGATAGAGCCAGGTTGAAGAGCAGCAGGCGCGCATCGACGCCGCTCGTCAGCGCGCCTTCCATGTCCGGTCCCATGAGCGACAACAGACCGTCGATCGTCCAGCTCGCGATCAGCAGGCCAACCAGGCCCCCCACCAGGGCGAGCATCACGCTCTCGATCAACAACTGGCGGACGAGGCTGCGCCGGTTCGCGCCGAGCGCCAGACGAACGGCGATCTCCTTCTGACGGGTCGATGCCCTCGCGGTGACCAGGCCGGCGACGTTGGCGCACGCGATGAGAAGCACGAGGCCGACCATGCCCATCAACGCGACGAGCGCGCTCTCGAACTCTCGTTTCAATTCGTTCACGCCCTGCGCGGCGGACAGCAGGTCCAAACGAAGTCCCGCGAGCATCTGGCCGAGCCGACTCTCCCGCGGCCGTTTCAGCTCGCGCAGGAGCTCATCGAGGAGGGCGCTGAAGAGGACCCCCGTCCTGGCCTTGGCCTGCGCGGCCGAGATTCCAGGCTTCAGCCGGCCGAACACGTTCAGCCATGACGTCCGCCGGTCGTCGAGGCCGAACCAGGTTGGCGTGATCTCCCGCTTCATCGCGATCGGCACGAACAGATCGGGGACGTTGCCGACGATCAGTCCGCGGAAGCCCGGCGGAGCCACGCCGATAACCACCATCGGGTGTCCGTTCACGACGATCTTCCGGCCCCCGATTCCGGGGTTCGATCCGAATCGCTTCGTCCAGTACGAGGCGCTGAGCATCACGACCGGGCTCGCGCCCGGCGCGCCATCGTCGGACGGCGCGATCGCGCGGCCGAGCGCGGGCGTGACACCGAGCACCTGGAACAGATTCCCGGACACGAGCTCCGCCTGCACCTGTTCACTCGAGCCGCCGTCCGACACGCTCACCGGGGCCGAGGACCTGGCAATCACTCCCTCGAACACCTCGCTGCGATCTCGGAGGTCCCGGTAAAGTGGGTACGAGAAGACCGACTCGCTGCTGTCGGAATGTGACGAACCGGGAAACCCGTCCGAGACGTGAAACACCACCAGCCGGTGCGGGTCGGTGACGTGCAGGCTGCGGACGAGCACCTGGTCGAGCAGCGAGAAGATGGCGGTGTTGGCGCCAATGCCGAGCGCGAGCGAGAGGATGGCAATGCCAGCAAACAGCGGAGCACGTCCAAGCGTGCGCACCGCAAACCGGACATCGTTCCACATGCGGAGCCTCCGATTCGACCGTCAGCGGGCCGATTGCCGCAGGCGTAGCGAGAACCGTACCTGCGCGGACACGGGCCGCAACCCACACCAGGAATAGAGGATGCGGGAGGCCGGCGTCGCACGGAGCCACAGGGTGTTGTTCGGGGCCGGCACGTGCAGTCCCGAAATCGGACAGGCGGGCAACGGGCGAAGACGATCGCTCCGGGAGTGACTATCCGCGTCTCAGTGCCAGATCGCGGCCGCACCGCATTCAGACCGAACCAGCGAACCTGTGAGTTGCTCCGCCCGTTGACGCTCGCGCTCATCTTCGGCAGCGTCAGCCTCACCGGCACCGGGATGACGAACATGTTCGTCAGGCTCGGGCGCAACCCGTGGTCGCCGGATCTCGCACGAGCGGCCTGGTCCGGCCTCGCGGAACTGGCGATTCCAGCGTCGTCGCGTTCACCGTGCTGACCGTGGCCTGGGGGCTCGCGGCGGTCGGCCTCCGGAGGATCGAGTAGGGGGCGCGAAATCGCTCCGGAAGAGATTTCAGATCTTCGCCAGCGCCGCCTGGAATCGATCGATCTCCTCCTCGGTGTTGTAGAACGACGGGCTCACGCGACAACTGCCGACCCGGAGTGCGATCGCGATCTTCCGTTCGATGAGGCGTGCGACGATCGCCTGGTTCTGTTCCTGGGACCC
The DNA here is from genome assembly GCA_036504215.1 of Vicinamibacterales bacterium. Lineage (NCBI taxonomy): Bacteria > Pseudomonadati > Acidobacteriota > Vicinamibacteria > Vicinamibacterales > Vicinamibacterales bacterium. The sequence continues at coordinate 8,576 of DASXVO010000024.1, forward strand.
CGCGGTGAACGAGACGATGGCTGACCGTTCCTCGCGCGTCTCGACCGGCGTGAGGATGGTCATGCCCGCGACACGGAGCGCGTCGATGAGCCGCGACGTCAGGTCGAGCACTCGGGCATGGATGGCCGGCACGCCGATCTCGAGCAGCATCTCGAGGCCGGCCGTCCAGGCGTGGAAGAGGGAGTAGGACAGCGAGCCCGACTCGTAGCGCCGGGCGCCCGGCAGCCATCTGATCTCGGTCAGATCGTCTTCCGCCGAGAACATACCCGGCATCGTCGGTCGGATCCGTTCCCAGGCGTCCTTCCGGACGTAGAGGAAGCCGGTTCCAGGAAGCCCGAGCAGCCACTTGAACCCGCCGCACGCCAGCACGTCGATGCCATCGTCTTCGACGTTGAGCGGCACCACGCCGGCCGCCTGGATGCCGTCCACGACGAACAGGGCTCCGCGATCCCGCGCCATCCGGCTGACGAGCTTCAAGTCGGCGCGGAATCCCGTGCCGTGCCGCACCGCGGCCAGCGCCACGATGCGCGTCCGAGCGTCGATGCGATCGGCGATCCTGGCGGGATCGACGCGGGAGTCGGCATCGACCGGTGCGATCCGGACATCGATTCCCCGGTCGCGCAGTGCGAGCCATGGGAACGTGTTGTTCCAGTGTTCCTGCGCGGGCACGACGACGTTGTCGCCGGGTTCCCATCGATAGCCGGCCGCCGTCAGCCCGATGCCGACGGCGGTGCTGGTGACGAGCGCGTATTCCTCGGGCAGACCGCCGAGCAGCCGGGACAGGAGCACGCGCACCGGGTTCCGGGCCGGCGGGCGATTGTGCGGGGCACGGGCCGCCAGGTCGAGATACTCGTCCAATCGGCGGCGCACGGCGAGGTTGAGCGGCGACTCCGCGGCATTGTTCAGGAAGACGAGTTCATCCGTGACAGGGAACAGACGACGGCATTCGCTCCAATCCAAACGACACCTCCTCGGCGGCGTCATCGTATGCCGTCGAGGCCAGCGGCGCAAACGAGCCGGCTTGCGCCCCGCGGCTCGCGACGTTCAGCTTTGCTGGTGAAGCACGCAGATGCCGGCGGAAAACGGCCGTCGTCCGGCTCGCCGCGCGGCAGAACACGGCCGGGGTGTCCATACCTGCCCGCGGCGCCGACCCAACGTATGCACCCTCCTCCTTCGGCGAGCGTCAGCCCGCGACATGCACGCTTCACCGGGCACGCGTTTGACTCATGCGATAAAATATCTCCCTCATAGCGGAAGAGGCTCACGGTTGAGTCTACGGCGACGACGGATGGTCGCCTCTGTGGCTCTGTACGTCCGTCGTCCTTTCGGTGTACGTGCACCTTCTGCACGATCGTGGCTGCACGAGATACGGGACTTGGTGGCAATGACTCGATTCGCGAACGGAGATTGGGCGGTCATCCTCGGTGGATCCAGCGGGTTCGGTCTGGCGTCGGCCAGGAAGCTGAGCGACGAGGGCATGAACGTGTGCGCCGTGCACCGCGACCGCCGCGGCGCCATGGACCGCATCACCCGGGAGTTCGACGCGATCCGCGCAAACGGGCACGGGTTCTTCAGCCTGAATCTCGACGCCCTCAGCGCCGAGGGCATCACCTCGGTCATCGATGCCTTGAAGACGAACCTCGGGCCGGACGGCCGTGTCCGCGTCCTTCTTCACTCGATCGCGTACGGCAACCTGAAGCCGGTGGTGCCGATGCGCCCGGCGGAACGCGTTCCCGCACTCGACAGCCTGGCCGATGCGCTGGGCGTGCCGAGGGCGGACGTCGATCGAGCCGTCGATCGGTTGGCGGAATCGGGCGAGCCCGTGTTCCAGATCCTCCGGCCCGTGGACTACGGCGAGGCGGTCCTGGACGATGAGGACATGGTCCGAACGATCTACTCGATGGGGACGAGCCTGCTGACCTGGGTCCAGCGGATTCACGCAGCCGGTCTGTTCGCCACCGACGCGCGCGTGATTGGCCTCACCAGCGAGGGGAACGAAGTTGCCTGGCGCGGATACGCCGCCGTGGCCGCCGCCAAGTCGGCGCTCGAATCGGTCTCCCGAGCCATCGCCGTCGAATTCGCCCCGTACGGCGTACGATCCAACATCATCCAGCCTGGCGTCACCGACACCCCCGCACTCCGCGTGATCCCTGGCAGCGCCCGGATGAAAGCCGGGGCGCGCCTCCGCAACCCGTTCGGACGACTGACGACGCCCGAAGACGTGGCGAATGTCGTCTACCTGCTGAGCCTCGACGAGGCCCGGTGGATCAACGGGGCGCTGATCCGCGCGGACGGAGGTGAGCACATTGCATAGGCACGAATCGCTGTCCGGCGACCTCTTCGTTCACGGCGTGGGGCACTTTCACCCGGAGAACGTCATCGACAACGCGTTCCTCACCGCGCTGCACATCGGCACGGACGAGGCGTGGATCATGGAACGCGTCGGCATCAGGTCCCGCCGCACGGTGCTGTCGCTCGACTACATCGTCCGGACGATGAACGAGCACCCGTCCGAAGCGGCGCGCTGGTCCGTCTACACCAACGCCCAGACCGGGGCTCGCGCGGCGCGTCTCGCGATGGAGCGCGCCGGCGTCGAGGCGTCGCAGATTGGCCTCGTGATCGCCGGCGGATGCTCGCCCCAGTATTCGATCCCGGCCGAGGCCTGTCTGGTGGCGGCGGAACTCGGCATCAGCTCGGCCGCGTACGACATCAGCTCGGCGTGCTCGAGCTTTGCCGTGCAGCTCCACGCCCTGCGCGCGATGCGTCCGGAAGCGCTGCCGGACTACGTGCTCGTCGTGAACGTGGAGAACACCACGCGGACGGTGGACTACCGCGATCGGCGCACCGCGGTGCTGTGGGGCGACGGCAGCGCGGCCGCGGTCGTCTCGCCGCGGATTCCCGCCCCGGTGCGCGTGCGCCAGAGCGTCGTCCATTCCGACCCGGCCGGGTGGAACAAGGTCGTCATTCCCGCCGGTGGCCACTTCACCCAGGAAGGGTCGGCGGTCCAGGGGTTCGCGATCCGGAAGTCGGTGGCCACGCTGAACGAATTGACCCCGCACCTGTCCGGCGATCGGGCGGACATGTGGTTCATCGGCCATCAGGCGAACCTGATGATGCTCAACACGGTGTGCGAGCGGGGCAAGGTCGAAGCGTCGCACCACCTGTTCAACGTGGATGAATTCGGCAACTGCGGCGCGGCGGGCGCGCCGGGCGTCCTGTCGCAGCACTGGGACACGTTGCCGCCTCGATGTGAGATCGTGCTGGTCGTGGTCGGGTCCGGCCTCACGTGGGGCGGCCTGCTGATCGAGGTCGGGAGGGCTTCGTGAAATACGCCGAGTTCCTGCAGAGAACCCACTTCACCAAGGTGGAACTGCTCGCCTGCGCGAACGGCACGCTCGTCGATGACCCTCCGCCGGAGGGATTCGCCACGCTGCCCGGCCCGCCCATGCTCATGGTGGACCGCGTCGTCGAGATCAGCCACCGCGGGCCGCAGGGGCGCATTGTCGCCGAGTACGACGTGCAGATCGACGCCTGGTTCTTCCAGTGCCACTTCCGGTCCGACCCGGTGCAGCCGGGCTGCCTGGGCGTGGACGCGATCTGGCAGTTGATCGGCTTCTACGGGGGCGTGCGCGGCGCGAAGGGCGCCGGCCGCGCGCTCGGCGCGAAAGAGATCGAGTTCTCGGGACAGATCCGCCCGTACAACAAGTTGGTCCGTTACGAGATCGACATCCGGCGCTACGCCGAACTGGCCGACACCGGCGCCGCGATCGCGATCGGCACCGGCCAGGTCATCGTGGACGGCGAGCCGATCTACCTCGTGAAGGACGCGAAGGTCGGCATGTTCAAGGGCATCAGGTACCCGGACTACCCGCTGCCGTCCGAGAACTCGGTTGGTGGGATCATGGTCAGGTAGTCGCGAACGCGTTGGATGGATGGCATGGAATTGACCCCGACCCAGATCCTCGAACTCCTTCCGCAGCAGCGGCCGTTCCGCTTCGTGGATGAGATTCTCGAGGTGGGCGAGCAGCGGATCGCCGGGCGCTATACGTTTCGGGAGGACGAGTGGTTCTACGCGGGCCACTTTCCGGGGCGGCCGATTACGCCCGGTGTGATCCTGCTCGAGTCGATGTGCCAGGTCGGCGTGGTGGCGCTCGGGATCTACCTCTTCGCGTTGGAGCACTCGCTCCAGGAGGCTCGCGACTGGACGACGCTCTTCGTGGACGCGGAGTCGGAGTTCGTGCGATCGGTGCTGCCCGGCGAGACGGTGACGATTCGCGCGGAGCGGATCTTCTGGAGGCGGAACAAGCTGCGCGCCCGGATCGAGATGTTCGCGGCCGACGGCACGCTCGTGGCCCAGACCACGGCATCGGGATTGGGAGTAAGAAATGGCTGAACGGGTCGTGGTCACGGGAATGGGCGTCGTCGCGGCGAACGCGCACGGCCTCGAGGCGTTCGAACAGGCGCTGCGGACCGGGCGATCGGGCATCACGTTCCACGAGAAGCTGCGCGACCTCGGGTTTGCCTGCCAGGTGGGCGGGATTCCCGACATCAGCGACGAGCTGAAGCACGAGTACTTCACCGAAGAGTCGCTGCGCGCGCTGAACAGCAGCATGGTCTACGCCGGCATCGCCGCAATCGACTGCTGGCGCGATGCCGGTTTCGTGGTGCCGGAGCCCGGGTCCGACGAGGTTGACTGGAATACCGGCGCGATCGTCGGCACCGGGATCGGCGGCGTGGACACGGTCGGCGACTGGGTCGTGCCCCGAGTGAACGAGGGCAAGGTTCGGCGCCTCGGCAGCACGACGGTCGAGCAGACGATGGCGAGTTCGGTGAGCGCGTGCGTCGGGGGCTTCCTGGCGCTTGGCGGACAGGTGACGACCAACAGCAGCGCCTGCACCACGGGGACGGAAGCGGTCGTGGAGGCGTTCCACAAGATTCGGGAAGGGCGCGCGGTGCGGATCCTCGCCGGCGGGGCCGAAGGGTGCTCACACTACATCTGGGCCGGGTTCGACGCGATGCGCGTGCTGGCGCGCCAGTCGAACGACAAGCCCGAGGCCGCGTCGCGGCCGATGAGCGCCACGGCCGGCGGGTTCGTGCCCTCGTCGGGCGCCGGGCTGCTGATGGTGGAGAGCCTGTCGTCGGCAAGGGCCAGGGGCGCACGCATCTACGCCGAGATTCTCGGTGGCCACGTGAACTGCGGCGGCCAACGCGGCGGCGGGAGCATGACCGCGCCGAACCCGGAAGGGGCGAAGCGGTGCGTGCTTGCGGCACTCGCGATTGGTGGCGTGGCGCCGGAACGCGTCGAAGCGATCAACGGGCACCTCACCGCCACGATGGCCGATCCGCTGGAAGTCGGCACGTGGGCGCGGGCGCTCGGTCGGCAGCCCGGGAACTTCCCGTGGATCAGCTCGACCAAGTCGCTCGTCGGACACGGCCTCGGCGCCGCCGGCGGCATCGAATCGGTGGCGTCGGTGCTGCAGGTGAGCCGCGGGTTCGTGCACGGGTCGATCAACTGCGAGGACGTGCACCCGGACATCGAGCCGTATGCCGCGCACATTCCGCACCAGACCATCGACGTGTCGCCGCGCGTGCTCGCCAAGGCCAGCTTCGGCTTCGGCGACGTGAACGGCTGCCTCATCTTCGGCAAGTGGGAGAATGGTCAATAAGGCAGGGAGAAACGCATGGATACCACGACTGCATTTGGCAAGGTCCTCGGCATCATCAAGCCGTTCGTGAAGAACGCGACGGCGTTCACCTCTGCGAGCGACGGCACGCGGATCATCGAGGACCTCGGTGTGAACTCGGCGCGCCTGGTGGACATCATCCTGGCGTTCGAGGACGAGTTCGGCATCCAGGTGGATGACGAGGCGGCCGATCGCGTGCGGACGCTCGGCGACGCGGTCCAGATGATCGTGCAGAAGACCGCGCCGGCGCACTGACGACCGCCGTGTTGTCAACCAGACAGCGCCTGGTGCTGCGGGTGCAGGAGGCAGTGTGCCAGACATGCGTCCTCCTCACCTATTACAGCATTCGGGCGTGGATGCGCGTTCGGGGGTACCGGGTTCCCGACCTGAGGCCGGTACGCGCCGAGTTCGCGGCTCTCGTCGGCGATCGGCGTGGACCGCTGCTGGTGTGCGCCAATCACCTCACGTTGATCGACTCGCTGGTCATCCAGTGGGCGCTCGTGCCGGGCTGGCGTTTGTTCGTACGGCCGGAGTGGTTCTTCTGGAACCTCCCGGACAAGTACAACATGTCGATCAACCTGTTCGTGCGGCTGCTGGGGTACTTCGGCAAATGCGTGCTGGTCCGGCGACAGGGACCGCCAGAGGAAGCGCGCCAGGCGCTCGACAAGGTGAAGTTCCTGCTGGCTCGCGGCCAGTCGGTGCTGGTGTTCCCCGAGGGCGGACGCAGCCGGCTGGGGCGCGTGGACACCACGAACTTCGTGTACGGCGTGGGCCGGATGGTACAGGAATCGCCGGCCGCCCGTGTGCTGTGCGTCTTCGCGCGAGGTTTCGGACAGCGCGCCTACAGCGCGTACCCGCACGCCGGGGAATCGTTCTTCGTGCGCATGAAGTGGGCGGCGCCGAAGACGACGTTCCAGGGGATGCGCGCCGATCGCGACCTGGCGACGCAGATCGTCCGGCAGTTGAGCGAGATGGAGCAGGAGTACTTTGAGAACGCGATCCTGGATCGGTAACGACATCGTCGATCTCGCCGAGCCCGGCGTGGCGGGCAAGGAGCGGGACCGGCGGTTCATGGACCGGGTGTTCACGCCCGAAGAGCGCGAGCGGATCCTCGCCGCCGCGGCGCCGACGCTGGCGCTGTGGAAGGCGTGGACCGCCAAGGAGACCGCGTTCAAGATCGCGAGCAAGTGGCGCGAAGGCGTGATCTTCGCGCATCGGAAGTTCGAGGTCGGCCCGGAACCGCCCGCGGACGCCGGCCGCGTGGTCGCGCCCGGCAGCCTGGCCGAGTGGGTGAGCGTGCGGTTCGAGGATCTCGACATCCGCGTGCGCTGGGAGATGGCGCGCGACTACATCCACTGCATCGGCCAGCTCGCGCGCCGCGAAGGCTCTGGCCTGGCGGTCGGTGTGGAGGTGCCGCGCGGTCCGCGGCAACTGCTCGCCGGCATACTCCACGAATGCCAGCCGCTCGGCGGCGTCCTCAGTTGCGCCGAGCAGGCATCCGTCCACTCGACCGCCTCGGAACGCGCCCGTCTGCTGGCCCGCCGCCTCATGGATCGCTGGGACCTCCAGGGCGCCGAAATCCTCCGACTCTGGCGCGCGTGGGGATGGAGCCCGCCCGTCATCGCCCAGGAAGGCCAGCCGGTCGCCGGCTTCGACGTCAGCCTCTCGCACGATGGCCGCTTCGTCGCCGCCGCGCTGGCGGGGCCGGTCTCGACCTGAGCTCGCGCGGACAGGCGCGACGGATCGCGGTGTTGAATTCCCGGACAACGAGGTCTACCGCGGAGACGGCTCCAATATCCGCAGACCCGGGATGTCGGCGAAGTCCCTCGGATTGAGGGTCCAGAGTGCCGCCTCCTGGGCGCGCAATTCTTCGGCGTGGCGGGGGCCGCGCAGCCACTCGTAGAGGACGAGCGTCGACAACGACACGCGCTCGCCCCGTTCGATGACCGCGCGCATCGCCGATGCCGACCGCCCGCCGCATCGCCGTCCCCTCCTCGCATCACATCCCGAACGACTTCAGCTTGCCGAGCAACTCCCCGAGATCGAACCTGGTGCCCACGACGAACCGAAGGTCCGCGTCGCCCTTGAAGCCCCGCCTGACGTTCGCGTCGAAGCCCACCTGGAATGGCGCGTCCGGCAGCTTCAGTCGCCCCTCGACCGCCAGGCGCCACTCGGTGCCGAACGACTCCCACTTGCCGGCCGTCACATGGAGATAGCTGATGAGTTCCGGCGCGGTGTCCGGAGTCTGGTTGAGGCGGTAGTGGCCCAGGCCGACGCCGAACGACCAGAACTTGTAGACGCTGGTGTCGGTCGCCTTGCCTTGATCCTGGCCGACGATGGTGCTGATGCCGAACTTGGCGACGGGTGCGACAAACAGCGCGTTGCGCTGGTGATCGTGCGTCCACGCCCAGGCATCCGAGTAGAGCGGCGCGTAGATGCCGACCTGGATCGTGGCGGCCTTGCGCGAATCCACGAAGCCGGCCGCTGTGGAAGAGGACGAGGTCGTCGCGCCGGTCTTTGCCGCCGTCGATGGGGGGGCCGCAGCCGTCGCCTGCGGCACGACCGGAACCGCCGTGAGCCGGGTGTCGAAGAACGTGTTCAACTGCCTGAACGACAACCTGCCGCTTGGTCCTCCCTCGCACGCGTTTCCACCCTTGCGCCTCTCTCCGCCCTCGCATGGCTGTCCGCGGCTTGGGTTCTGCCCGGAGGCGCCGCGCTCCCGTCCCGATTTCTCGAGCGCGTACGGGTCCGCGGCCTGCCACCAATTCTTGTCCAGCGTGAACGACAGCACCAGATCCTGACGCGAGAAGTCCTCGGCATCGTTCGAGAAGACCACGCCTCCCGTGAAGTAGGCGTGCACGCGGCCCCAGTCGCCGGACGTGGCGACCGGATACTGGTAGGGCGTGCTGACGGGCGTGTCGCCGTCGAACACCTCGACCTCCACAACCTGGCCGGCCATCAGCGGCTGCGGGAACTGCGCCGCGAAGATCGCCGTGTCCTTGTCGACGTTCGCCACTACCCGCTGATAGAACACGGCCGTGGTGGTCGGATCGCTCTTCCGGTCCTGAGGAGGCCGCACGATCACCACCACGGTCCGCTTCTTCTGAGCGGCCTCCGGACTCGCGGGAGACTGCCCGGCTGTCTTGGCCGAATTGTCGGTTCTGGCCGCCTCCTTCGCCTCTGTCGGCTTCTTCAGGACCGGGCTCACGTGCCCGCTCACCGACCGCGCCCCCTCCCGCAGGGGAATCTGCAGCTCAACTACGGCAGACTTCGTGTCGTCGACCGTAGCACCTGCGCCCGACGAGGCTGCAACGCACAACACGAGGATCAAGATGACGCCGGATGCACGAGAACGTCGCCGACGACACGCAGCACATCTCATGGAACCTCCTGGTCGCTCGACGTGGCCGCCTGCGGCCGGTGGACGGAGCGCACGCGCTGTCCGGGCGCACGCAGGCGCACCACGGGACAACGTCGCAAGGAGAGGATGCTCGGGCCGAGAATACTCCCCCAGCGGCCCGCCGGTTGCACACAAAGCGACGAGCGTACGGCCAGCGATCGCGCCCGTCGCGTCCGGTCCCTTCGTTTCAAGTCCATCCATTCCACCAAACGGATCCACGCGGCTACAGTCTGGACGACGGCTCGATCACAACACCTGCATTGGCTGCGGTCAGTGCCTCGACAAGTGCACGCACCACGCCCGTCGAGCCCTGGATGATTCGGAGCGGTTCTTCTCCGATCTGGCCGCCGGTGTGCCGATGGTCGCAATCGTCGCGCCGGCTGTCGCAGCGGTGTTCCCCGGTGAATGGCTTCGGCTGAACGACTGGCTCCGTAAACTCGGGGTCGCCGCGGCATTCGACGTGAGTTTTGGCGCCGAACTCACCGTCAAGTCCTACCTGGAACACATCGCCGCCAATCGCCCGAAGGCCGTCATCGCGCAGCCGTGTCCGGCCCTGGTCACCTGGATCGAGCTGTTCAAGCCCGAGCTGATTCCGCATCTGGCGCCCGCCGACAGCCCGATGATCCACACCGCGAAGATGGTGCGGCGCTTCTATCCTCGGTACCAGGGCCACCGGATCGTCGTCCTCAGCCCGTGCGTCGCGAAGCGGCGCGAATTCGACGAGGTCGGCATCGGCGACTACAACGTCACCTTCACCTCGGTGGTCGCGCGGCTGGAACGAGATGGCCGCCGCCTCACGGAGTTCCCGGAGACGGACTACGACAACCCGCCCGCCGAACGTGCGGTCCTCTTCTCGACGCCCGGCGGATTGCTCGAGACCGCAAAACGCTGGAACCCCGACGTGGGCACCATCGCCCGGAAGATCGAAGGTCCTCACAGCGTCTACCGATACCTCGAGCACCTCCCCGAGTCGCTTCGGGAAGGCGTGAACCCGTTGTTGATCGATTGCCTGAACTGCGAGTTGGGATGCAACGGCGGCCCCGGCACCCCGAACCGCACCGTTTCCCAGGACAAGGTGGAGGCGGCGGTTGCGAGCCGCGCGCGAACGATGCGCGACCGGTACGCGGCCGAATGCGGCGGGTCGTCACAGGAGGCCCAGCACGCCGCCGTTCTGGTGCAGATCGACAAGCACTGGGAACCCGGTCTCTACGGCCGCACCTACACGGATCGCAGTTCGAACGCCCGGTGGCGCCGGCCGAGCGAACAGGAAGTGCAGGCGATCTACCGCGCGCTCGAGAAGGTCGACGACCGGGACGTGCTCGACTGCGGCAGTTGTGGGTACGGCAGTTGTCGCGAGATGGCAGTTGCCCTGCACAACGGCTTGAATCGCCCGGAGAACTGCCGGCTCCTCAAACAGCGACGCGCGGCGCGCGCGGTGGAAGATGGCGCGGCCGGCGTCAAGCGGCTCGGCGACCAGGCACAGGAGTTGAGCGTCGCCGTCCAACAGGTCGGTGGTGCCGTCTCGCGCATCGAGCACACGGCGCAGCAGGCCCTCACCGACGCCCACAAGGGCCACCAGGCGGCGGTGCGGGTGGCCGACGCGGTTCGTGTGCTCGCCGAGGCCGGCGGAGCGATCGCGGGCTTCTCGACGACGGTGCAGCGAATCGCGGCGCAGACGCGGCTGCTCGCGTTGAATGCGACGATTGAAGCCGCGCGCGCCGGCGAGGCCGGGAGGGGCTTCGCTGTCGTCGCGAGCGAGGTGAAGGAACTCGCGGGCGCGTCTGCAGGAGCGGCCACCGAGATCGCCCGGCGCGTCGAAGAGATCCAACTGGGTTCGACCGCGGCCGGACGGCTCGTCGACGAGTTGGCGTCGGCCACCAACAGCATCACGTCCTCGCAGAGCGCCATCGCGTCCGACGTGGCAGACCAGGCGCGCGTGCTCCGCGAGATGAACGACGATGTGGCTGCCCTGGCGCAGGAAGCCGACTGCCAGCCTTCCTTCCTCCAGCCGCCAACCGCCCGCCGGTCCGATGACGAACCGTTCCTGCGCCCCCTCTTGTCACAGACGCCCGCAAACACCGGCGAGTTGCGCCAACGGGCACCCGCGCGTAGGATCAGGCTGAACAAAGAGGAGAATGGGCATGGCCACGATCCTGATGATCGACGACGACGCCGACCTCGTGGCGGCAGCGAAGATCGTGCTGGAGGCGAAGGGGCACGCCTTTCACGCGGCGCCGAATGGCGAGGTCGGCCTGCGGCGCGTGAAGGAGATCAGCCCGGACCTGATCATCCTCGACGTGATGATGGACCGCTATACGGAGGGCTTTCGCGTGTCCCAGTTGCTGCGCGATCCCGCGGAGACCTCCGAGTACGCCGCCTACCGACAGGTGCCGATCCTGGTGCTGACCTCGATCCACCGGACCACACCGTATCGCTTCGGTCCTGACGAGAAATCACTGCCGGTGGACGCGTTCCTCGAGAAGCCGACCCCCCCGGATCGGCTGCTGGCCACGATCGACGAGTTGCTGCGCAAGGTGCCGGCACGTCGGTAGGTCGAGGTGCGCGCATGGCCACATCCACGCCGGCGATCCGGAGCCGCGACCGTGACGGCGCCGTTGGCGAAATGGCCCGGTTCATCCGCATCGTGGCCCACGACCTCCGTGCGCCGGTGACGGTCACGAGGACGATGCTGTCGGTGCTGGCGCAGGGCTACGCCGGGCCGCTCGGCCCGCCCCAGGCCGACCTGGTTGGCCGTGTCGAACGCCGCCTCGAGTTCCTGCAGACGCTGATTGACGATCTGCTCGATCTGGCGTCGGCCCAGGTCCGGCTGGAGGACGACGTCGAGCGTCGCTGCCGCGGCTCGGCCCTCGATGATCGCGTCAGCAGCGCCTGCGCTCGTATCGAGGCGGCGGCGCGCGAGACACGCACCGCGCTCCACTGCGGCACGTGTCCGGAGCCGGTCGTCGTCGCGGCCGAGCCCGACGAACTCGACCTCGTGCTGGACAACCTCCTGAGCAATGCCGTGAAGTACGCCCCCGGTGGTGAGGTGCGCGTGTCGGTGGCCCGGTCGGACGACGTCGGACGACTCGTCGTCGCCGACGACGGCATCGGCATCCCCGAGGGGGCGCATCCCAGGTTGTTCGAGGGATTCTTTCGCGCGGCCAACGCGAAGGCCATCGAGCCGCAGGGCACTGGCCTGGGCCTGGCCATCGTGAAGGCCGTCGTCGACCGTCGCGGCGGCACGATCGACGTGGAGAGCACCGAAGGCGAGGGAACCACGGTCACCCTTCGGCTACCGCTCGGCGTGTAGCCGGTCGTGGATCGTCCGCGCGAGGCGTGGGACGGCGGCGGCGACGTCGGGGAACAGGCCTTCCTCGATTCGCAGCGTGTCGGCCGCCTGGATTCCGTAGATCTCGACGGTTTGCGGCATCGGCACGCCCGAGACGCGCGCAAACTCGAAGGCGTCAGCCAGCGTGATGTCGTGGGCGCCGACCAGCCGTGCCGCGCCGGGGACCCGCTCCATCGTCAGCTCACGGATCTCTCCTGGAACCCCTCCAGGCACGTCGAGGCAGTCCACGATCACGGCGTGATCCGCGCCGGCCAGCAGGTCGATCAGTTCGAAGCCTGCGCGCGTGCTGGTCAGGACGCGAACTCCCGGTACTGGATCATCGGTGAGCAGCCGCTCGACCTCCTCCGCCACGCGCAATCCAACGGCATCGTCGTAGCGCAGCGGGTTGCCCAGGCCGAGGACGATGGTCATCGGGCAACCGCATGGGCGTGGCGCGTCACCGGCGCGGGGGCCGGCTGACTGGCCTGCGCGGTCTCGCGCACCGAGACGAGGTACTGGGCCACCGGCCGATACGCCAGGTGGTTCCACTTGCCGAAGGGGACCTCGACCACGAGCATGGGTACGGCGATCATCAGGTGTACGACGTAGAGGATGTACGTCGGCCATGGCAGGTCGAGCAGCCGCACGGCGTGGAGCGCGATCCCCGAGAGTGCGGTCATGAACAGCAGGACGAGGAACATCCAGTCGGAGAAGTGGGAGAACCGATGATCTTGCTCATCCTTCTTCAGACGGCTGCGCATCGCCAGCAGCGTGACGCCGAGCAGGACCGCCGTGGCGTAGTAGCCGAAGATGGCGGTGTAGTGGAACTCCGCGCCCTCCCTCTGGAAGGCCGGCAGGAAGACGATGACCAGCAGGAACATCGTGGCGTAACCGGTGACGAGCAGGAAATGGCGGAGCCATCGACCGCGCGCGTCGTTGTCGCACTGGAGCCACCGCTTTTGCGTGGCGCCGTGGACGAGGATCTCGTAGGCCTTGCCGAGCCAGATCGACGCCGGTGTCTTCAGGCTGCCGTACCCCTTGCGGACGAAGAGCACCATGCGAAGCGCATTGATGCCGAGGAGCAGGCCGAGCAGGCCGGCAAGCGCCCAGTCGGCGTAGTGGACGACGCCGGTCGGCGCGAACAGGTCGAGGCGCACGTGTTCGAGCGCGCTGGTATTGATCGCCGAGAAGCCGAACGATGCGCCCAGCCAGCCGGGCACCAGGAAGAGAGCCAGGACGAAGAGCGCGACGACGGCCAGGAGACCGACCTCCCAGGCCTCCGAGAGGTAGAGCCGTTTCGACAGGCCCGTCCAATCGTACTTGCTGACGAGCCATCGTCTCGTGGCCATCATCAGCTCGCCCGGCTCGGCGTCGCGCGGGCAGGTCGACGAGCAGGTGCCGCAGTAGTAGCAGAGCCACGGCTCGGGCGATTCGAGCAATCGGTCCGAGAGCCCGACCTGCAGGTAGCGGATGATCTTCCGGGGGAACACGGTATCCCCTTTCGAGAGCCCGCAGACGGCCGTGCAGTTGCCGCAACTGAAGCACCGGCCCAGCGTGTCGCCGCCGAACGCGGCCAGTTCGGAGGAGAGGGCCGGGTCCATTCGGTAGTGCTGCATGGTCAGGCTCCCTTCAGCGTGTAGAGCAGGTATCCGTTCTGCTCGGGGCCGTCGAGCACCTCGCCGTATCGTCGCATCGCCATCAGGTGCCACATCACGATCGGCGCCGGCAGGTTGCATTCCTTGGTGAGCTGCGGCACGGTGCGAGGGCCGTTCCTCAGCGCCGCCCGCAAGGCCTTGTAGACCTTCTGCTGCTCGTTGAAGTACTCCTTGAGTTCCTTCGAGATGCCGCCCCTCCACTCGCGGAGGCTGTCGATTGGCCGTTTCGCCTTTGGCGCTGCGGCGGGCGTCGGGGTCGTCGTTTCGGGGCTCATCGTCGTTCCTCCGAGGGGGAGCTGTCTCACACCGCCACGGCGACCGGGCGCGACGAGCGCCACCGGTAGCGCTTGAGGTAGTTGGCGGCGGCCATAGCCGCCTCGCCGGCCTCGACGATCGCGTCGGGGATGTCCTTGGGACCCGCGGCGACACCGCACACGAACGCGCCCGGCATCGTCGTGAAGGAGGGATTGAGCTTGATCTCCGGCGTCTGGACGAAGCCGTCGGCGGCTTCCTCGATGTCGATGACGCCCGCGGCATGCCACGCCGGGATGAGCCCCTGGCTGAGCACGACCAGATCGTAGCGGTGCTCGTCCACGCGCCCACCCTCGTCGAGCAACTCGACACGCAGCAGCAGGTCGAAGTTCTCGACCTCGGTGATGCGCGCCACCTTGCCCTTGACCACCTTGACGCCCTCGGTGACGGCGCGCCGGTAGAACTGCTCGTAGCCCTTGCCGAAGGCGCGGATGTCCATGTAGTAGAGCGCGACGTCGACGTCGTGGATGTAGTGGCGGAGCAGCAACGCCTGCTTGAGCGCGTACATACAGCAGACGCGCGAGCAGTACGGCACGCCGAGCGATCGGTCGCGGCTGCCCGCGCACTGAATGTAGGCGATCGACTTCGGGATCTTGCCGTCGGCCGGGCGCAGGACGCGCCCGTAGGGCCCGTTGCTCGACTGGATCCGTTCCATCGCGAGCGGGCTCATGACATTGGGCAGCGTGCCGCCGTACTCCGGCTTGGCGCCCATGGACAGGATCTCGAGGCCGGTCGCGACGATCACCGTGCCGACGTCCACGGTGACCATGCGCGCCTCGGCGGTGAAATCGAGGCAGTTGGTCGGGCAGACCTTCTCGCACTTTCCGCAGAAGATGCAGTGTTCGACGTCGAGCACCGCCTTCTGTGGAATGGCGTTGCCGTGCGGGATGTAGATGGCGCGGCGCGCGCCGAGGCCGTAGTCGAATTCGTGCGGCACCTCGATGGGGCACGCCAGCTCGCACTCGTCGCATCCGATGCAGGTCTCCTCGTGCAGGTAGCGCGGCTTGCACTCGAGCTCCGCGCGGAAGCCCGAACCCACCGGCTCGACCTGGCGCACCTCGGTGTAGGTCTGCAGACGGATGCGCGGGTGGTGCGCCGATTCCGCCATGCGAGGCGTGCAGATGCAACTCGAGCAGTCGAGCGTGGGGAACACCTTGTTCAACCCCACCATGACGCCGCCAATCGACGGCGTCCGCTCCACGAGCAGCACCTCGAATCCCTGCTCGCCGAGGTCGAGCGCCGCCTGCATACCTGCGATGCCGCCGCCGATGACGAGCGCGTCGTACCGGTCCCGGATATCAGCCATCGTCGTTGCTCCGCCCGGCAAGCCGGGTCTCACGCTCTTGTCGTGGTTGACAGCACCGTTCCGCCACAATCCCGCACGCGCACGACCATCGGCATCTGGCCCGGCAGGCTGTGCGTGGCGCAGCCGAAGCACGGGTCGTAGGCTCGAAACGACATCTCGATCATGTTCAGCACGCCCTCGGTGATGTCGCTGCCCTTGCGGATCAGTCCCTGCGCCGCCTTCTTGATCGACATGCAGATGGCCGCGTGGTTGTTGGTGGTGCCGACAACCAGGTTCGCCTTGCGGATGATGCCGTTCTCGTCGGTGACGTAGTGGTGGACGAGCGTGCCGCGCGGCGCCTCGACGATTCCGACTCCTTCGGTGGGCGTGTCGTGCGGGATCACGCGGTAGTTCTCGGGATGCGTCAGCTCCGGATGACGCACCAGTTCGAGCGCCCGCTCGGCCGCGTTGACCATTTCGACGACCCGCGCCCAGTGAATGGCCAGGGTGTGGTGCACCATCCGATGGCCGCTGCGGTCGCCGGTCAGCGTCTCGAAGTACTCCTCGTACGCCTCCTGGGCCAGCGGCGTGCTCATCGCGTCGGCCACGTTGAGCCGCGCCTGCGGCGTGGCGCGGTAGACGCCCGACTGCTTGCCGTCCACGAATCCCTTCCAGCCAACCTGCGTGAGGTAGGGGAACTTGAGGTAGCTCCAGGGCTCGACCCGCTCGGCGATGTACTTCGCGTAGTCGCGCGGCGCGTACTTGCACAGCTCGTGGCCTTCCGGATCCACGACGCGCACCTTCCCGTCGTAGAAGTTCGTCCGGTTCTTGTCGTCCACGAGGCCCATCGAGTAGGTCTCGTGGTAGTAGGGGCCGTGGAGGATCAGATCCACGTACTCGGCGTTGGCGAGCACCAGGTCGTGCAGGACCTTGAGCGTGAACTTCGAGAACTCGAGCAGGTAGCGGGCGATTTCCTCGAGGCGATCCCGTTCCGACGCGGTGATCGGCTTGGAGACGCCGCCCGGAATGGCGTTCTCGGGGTTGACCGGCCGGCCGCCGAAAATTGCCGCCGCCTCGTGCCCCCACTTGCGCGCCTGGATGACCTGCTGGCCCACGCCGACGCCGAGTTTGCGGATGACGCCGATCAGGTTGCGCTCGGCCGGGTTGCTCGAGGGGCCCATCACGAAGTCGGGCGCCGCGAGGGCGTAGAAGTGCGTCGCGTGGTCGGTGACGTAGAAGATGTCGTACTGCAGCTCGCGGATGAGGCGCGCCGTCAGCGGAAGCGAGATCTTGTACACGGCGTCGCACGCCTTGGCCGAGGCCATCAGGTGCGCCTCCGGACAGACGCCGCAGATCCGCGGCGTGATGCGGGGCATCTCCTCGACGGGTCGGCCCTCGCAGAACTTCTCGAAGCCGCGCAGTTCGGGCACCTGGAAGAAGCAGTCGGCGACCTCGCCGTCGGCGTCCAGGAAGATGTCGATCTTGCCGTGCCCCTCGAGCCGCGTGATCGGGTCGATGCTGATCCGCCGGGTCGGGCCGGCGGAGGTCGTTGCCGGGATGGTCATCGTTCGCTCCTCGTGCCGCATGGTCCGTGCTACCGGCGCGCCTTGAGGGCGCTCGACGCCAGGCTGAACCGGTAGAAGGTGCCGGTCGGGTCGACGATCTCGTCCACGACTTCGCGCGCGCGGTCCTCGGTGACCGCGTCGATGACCGATCCGAGGGCGCTCAGCATCGCCGTGCCCTGGTCGGACGACAGGCCGGCGCTGCCGTAGCACCCGCGGCAGGTCATCTCGGCCTTCGGGCACTGTGCGCCGCAACCGCTGCGCGTCGAGGCGCCGAGACAGACGAACCCCTGCTCGAGCAGGCACCAGTTGGGTTCCGGAACGGCCATGTGCGGCCGCTTGAACGCCTTGATGCGGGTCTTGCGCTTCTCGCGCGGGCACTCATCGCACACCGAGCGGTTGTCGCAGCCGACGCGCACGGCGCTGTTCCGCGCCGGCACCTCGCCCGCGACGACCGCCTGCAGGACCTTCCACACCTGCGCCCCCACCGGAGGGCATCCGGGGATCTGGTAGTCCACGTCGACGATGTCGCCCAGGCGGAGGACCTGCGGGTACATCCCGGGCAGGTCGAGCTCGCCCAGCGGCGTGGCCCACTGCGTCTTGGGTTCGACGTGGCCGGGATTGTGGAGTGTCGGGTTGCTGTGGTAGACCGCGTCGTAGATCTCGCGCGGGCTCTTCAGGTTGGCGAGCGCCGGGATGCCGCCATCCATGGCGCAGGCGCCATAGGCGACCAGCGTCCGGCTCTTGCGCCGGAGCAGGCGCGCCAGTCGCTCGTGCTCGGAACTCCGGATGCCACCATTGAAGAGGCAGACGTCGATGTACCCGTCCGGGTAGTCTGCCACCGTGCGGTACTTGAAGTCGGCCGCGCACGGCCAGAACACGATGTCGGCCACCTCGATCAATTCCAGAAGGTGCTCGCCAATCTCGAGCAGCGAGATGTCGCAGCCGCCGCAGCTCGACGCCCAGTGCATGCCGACCCGCAGTTTGCCGGGTTGGCGGTCGATCTCGGCACCATTCGTGGTCATGCCCGGTCTCCCCACGGCTGAAGGTCCTGGCCGTGCCCGACGCCGCGCTCGTACATCCGCCGGGGCCAGTCGAGCGGGCCGACCTGACAGACCTGCTCGGTCACCTGACGCACGAGCTTCGCGAACTTGTCACCCTCGGCCGCGCTCACCCACTCGTGGACGAACCGTTCGGGCTCGATGCCGAAGTCCTGGAGGACGCGCGACACCAGCGGCATCCGTGCCATCGTCTTGTGGTTGCCGGCGATGTAGTGGCAATCGCCGATGTGGCAGCCGCACACCATGACGCCGTCGGCGCCCCGGGCGAACGCCGTCATGATCAGATCGGGATCGATCCGGCCCGAGCACATCACCCGGATGATGTCCACGTTGGCCGGGTACTTGAGGCGCGCCGTGCCGGCGTTGTCGGCGCCGGTGTACGAGCACCAGTAGCAGAGAAATGCGATGATGCGAGGCTCCCACGCCTGGGACGTCCCGGTCTCGGCGGGGGGCTGCACCGACTCTCCCTGACTCATGAGCGGCTCTCCCTTCGTCAGACCTCCGCGCAGACCGGGGCCTGGTCGCGCGCGACAGCGGGCCCGAGGAGCACCTCGAGCTCGGATCGCACTTGCTGATCGTTGAAGCCGGCCTGCTGGATCGCGGTGCTCGGGCAGGTGGCGGCGCACGTGCCGCAGCCGGTGCAGAGCGCCTCGCTCACCGTCGCGAGGCCGCGCGCCTCGTCGCGCGTGATCGCATCGTAGGGGCAGACGGTCAGGCACGTCTGGCAGCCGGTGCACGCGTCCTCGTCCACGCAGGCGATGAACGGGTCCATCTCCACCTGACCCTGGGCGATCATGGCGGCCGCCTTCGACGCGGCTGCGGACGCCGCGGCGCACGCCTCGGTGATGTCCATCGGTCCCTGGCAGCAGCCGGCGAGGAAGACGCCCGACACCGCCAGTTCGACCGGCCGCAGCTTCGGATGCACCTCCAGCAGGAAGCTGTCGTAGCCCACGGCGCACGAGTACATCGTCACGAGCTCGCTGATGTCGTGCGGCACGACGCCGGTGGCGAGCACAAGAAGATCGAGCGGCACCTCAATCGGGAGACCGTCGGTCAGCAGGTCCTTGGTCCGGACGACCAGCGGCCACGCGCCCCCACGGTCCTTGTCCACGCGCGGTGGGTGCATCGGGCTGTACCGCACGAAGAGCACGCCCAGCTCGGATGCCCGTTCGTAGTACTCCTCGTGTCCGCGGCCGTAGGTCCGCATGTCCTGGTAGAACGACGTGATGTGGGATTCGGGGAAGCGCTCCTTGAGCGCAACGGCCGCGTGCATCGCCGCCGTGCAGCACGTGCGGGCGCAGTAGTCCTTCACCTTTCCGTCGGGCTGGGGCGCATTCACGCCCTCGATCTGTCGGGCGCCCACGCAGTGGAGGAAGCCGATCCGCACCGGCTTGTGGCTGTCGAACGGCAGCGCGCCGGCCGTCGGTCCCTCCGGGTCGAGCATCCGGTGGAGCTGCTGGAGCGTGATGACCTTGGGGAAGATGCCGTAGCCGTACTCGCCAAACAGCGGCTCGTACGGGTCGTAGCCGGTCGCGAGGATGATGACGCCCGAGTGAAGGGTCACCTCTCGCGGCTTCGCGTCGAGGTTGATGCCCTTGCCGCCCACTGCCGCCACGCACTTGCCGCACTTGGTGCAGGTATGCCAGTCGATCGCCGGGATCGGCGGGAAGCAGCCCGGGTACGGCATGTAGATCGCCTTGCGGCGGCTCAGGGCGAAGTCGAATTCGCTGATCGTCTCCTCCGGGCAGGCGGCAATCGCGTTGCCCGGGTACGTGAGACGCTCGTCCACGCCGCGCGCGTCGATCTTGATCTTCGTCTTGAAGTCGCCGACGACGCCTTCCGAATCCACGACGTGGGCGCCGGTGAGCACGGTGATGAGCGGATGCCTCACCACGTCGTGGACCAGGTCGCAGAGCAGCGGCCTGGCCTCCTCGCCGGTCGGGAAGATGTTCCACAACTGCGCCATGCGACCACCGAGGAACGGACGCTTCTCGATGAGGGTGACCTTCATGCCGCGTTCGGCGAGATCGCGTGCCGCCATCAGGCCGGCGACCCCGCCGCCGATGACGAGGGCGGCCGGGTGGATTGGGATGCGCCGCTTGTCGAGTGGAACCAGAAGGCGCACACGACTCACCGCCGCCCGGACGAGGCGCGAGGCCTTGGCGGTGGCTGCCTCCTTGTCCTCGATCACCCACGAGACGTGCTCGCGGATGTTCACGTGCTCGAACAGGTACTGGTTCAGGCCCGCCCGCTCGACCGCCCGGCGGAAGGTGATCTGATGGAGCGTGGGCGAGCAGGCCGCGACGACGACACGCGTCAGACCGTGCTCCCGGATCTTCTGCTCGATCAGCGCCTGCCCGGGATCCGAGCAGTTGAACATGTGCGTCGTCGCCAGGACGACGTCCGGCATCCGCGCGGCCTCCTCGGCCACGCGCCTGACGTCCACGACGTCCGAGATGTTGCCGCCGCAGTGGCACACGAACACCCCGACGCGCGGGGCCTGGACCGCCGGCGTCGATTCGCTCGCGGCCGAATCGGTCGCGTCGAACATGGTCGGATCTCCTCGAGGACGGGTGTGTGTGCACACACGTCGTCCCATGGCTGATCACAGTGGTTGTGTCCGGTGAGAGAGCGCAGGCCGGGAGGAGGCTGCGGGCGGAATCGGGGATTCAATAAGAGAGCAGGGGCGGCAACATTCGCCGACCCGACATCACCCGCCGCGCCACGTCAGCGCCGAGCGCTGGCACACACCGTCGACCAACCCCGAAACCGTGAACGGAACCCTGGTTCGAACCGCCGAGTCGCACTGGCCGCCGAACGTCGCTGGATACCCGTCGATGGAACCCACGGAGTCGAATGTGTCGTCGAGTGCTTTCGCGCTCGTGGCAGGGCGGCGGTCGCCGAATGCCGCCCGTAGTGTTCACCGGAATGGAAAGGGTGTCAAGGTGGTGTTGCTCGGGCGATCTCCACGCGGCTTGCGTCACGGACCTGGTGTCGGCGATACTCGATGTTCCTCCCGGAGTGGCCGCTACTCGACCGTTCCGCAGTGGCTGGACTTCAACGCCCGCTGACAACCCTGACCATGGCGTGGTTGAGTCGCATCGCGATCGTCGTTGTTCTGACCCCGCTGTTCGTCGTGTTCATCCGCCACGACGGTCCCCAGTACACGATGGCCGTTGCCCTGCAGTCGTGGAGCAAGCCGTATTTCAACGTCGAGCCTTACCGCGCGACGCCCAATTGCGACGGGGCCGCGGACTGCGAGACCGGCACGCTGAAGGTCATGACCTACAACGTCATGTGTCGCGTCTGCCAGGTGGCCAACTACGACACGTGGGATGAGCGCTGGCCACACCTCGAGGACGTGATCGCGAAGTACGACGCCGACCTCCTCGGCCTGCAGGAGCTTGGCGGCTACGGCGACATCGACCGAGTCGTGAAGGCCTTTCCTCAGTACGCGTACGAGACCTACAGGTTCGGGCCGTGGACCGACGGCGACGCCGCGTTGTTCTACAGGCGCGACCGATTCGACCTTCTCGACGCCGGCCAGATGTGGCTCAGCCCGAAGCCCGCGCTGCCCTTCGCGCACAACTGGAAGACGTTGTCGGTGCCGCGCTATGTCAACTGGGTCTATCTGCGGCAGAAGCGGAACGGGTTCCGGTTCCTGTTCGTCAATACCCACTTCGACAACAACGGCACCAACAAGGAACCCTCCGCCGCGTTGTTCGCGCGGACTTTCCGGTCCGTCGCCGAATCGACGCCGATCATCGCGACCGGCGACTTCAACACCGGGCAGCGTGACGACCGCTACAAGACGCTTCTCGGCGTAGCGGACGGCGGCGCGGTGTTCAAGGACACGATGGATCTCGCGCCAGCCCAGTTGCTCTGCACGGCCATCCCGTCCGGCATGACGGCCGAGGACGTCCACATCCATGCCGATCTGCCGTGGACCGTCGACCACGTCCTCCTGGCCGGCCCCGTGGAGGCCACCGTCACGTCCTGGGTACAGGACGCGACCGTGTACGGACCCCAGAAACGCTGGCCCTCCGACCATCCCTCCGTCTTCGCGCACCTCAATATCCGCATGCGTTGAGCGCCGACGACGCGTAACCACTCCCACGCGGGAGATCCGCCCGCCCTGACGCTGCCGAGGGGCCTCGATCAGTTCGCGTTCACGCTCACCAAGGACGATCGAAAATGAACGCCGTGCTTCCGCTGTTGGTCCTGGCGGGCCTCGCGTCGGGCACGCCCGAGGCGGGTCCCGGGCCCGCACCCGCCACGGCGCGCCGGTTCATCGTCGTGGTCATCCTCCGTCAGCCGCGTGTGAATGAACTGGACGGTGCACTCGAAACCCTGAAGGGACGCGTGCTGGCGGCCAGACGATCGGCCGGCGGGGCGGCGGTGCGGACCGAGGTGTTCTTCTACTATTCAGGCCATGCCGATGAGAAGAGTGTATTGCTCGGCAACGACAGGCTGTCGTACACGACGCTTCGGCAGGACCTCGAGACGATTCCCGCCGACGAGGCCGCGCAGGAATCCGAGCGGCTGGGCGGCAGTTTCTTCACCCACTACCTGATCTCCGGCATGCGCGGCGCCGCCGATCTGTCCGGCGACGGCAGGGTGAC
Organism: Vicinamibacterales bacterium; assembly: GCA_036504215.1. NCBI lineage: Bacteria > Pseudomonadati > Acidobacteriota > Vicinamibacteria > Vicinamibacterales > Vicinamibacterales bacterium. Next base: position 31,485 of record DASXVO010000024.1, read on the forward strand.
GTTGAACGAGGTCTCTACAGGTGAATCCCTGGCCTCCTCGCGGGAAGGTCGCTCGACAAGACCGCCGGTCGGCCTGGTCGCAGCGTGGAACTGGAGCGACAGGCCCGACACGGTGATCGGTTACGCCAGCCGCGACCGCGGCGGCGAGATCGCCTTCACCACCGGTTGGATGTGGGGACGTCCCTCCCACCGTCGACACTGAGAGGGTCGGGAGCCTCTGCTGCCATGCGGGCTCGGCGGAGGACACCGCATGGCGAGCATCGTTCCCGAGGGGGAAATCACTCCGGGACGGATTGATCCGCTAGCGGGCGTCCGCGCCGACGATCGACGTGGCGATGTACCTCGCGATCACGTCCCGGAGTTCCGCCTGCTTGATCGGCTTCGACACGTAGTCGGTCATGCCGGCCGCGAGGCAGCGCTCGCGGTCGCCTTGCAGGGCGTACGCCGTCATCGCCACGATTGGGATGCGCGAGAACCGACCAGTCGACGCGCGGATGATCGTCGTCGCCTCGTATCCGTCGATCACCGGCATCTGGCAGTCCATGAAGACGATGTCGTAGTCGTCGTTCGCGAGCCGGTCGACGGCCTCCTGCCCGTTGCACGCCAAGTCCACCCGGCAGCCGAGCTTCTCGAGCATCCGCATCGCGACACGTTGATTGACGGCGTTGTCTTCAGCAAGCAGCACACGCGCCGGACTGCGAAGCGCGGCGGGCGCGGCCGGCACCGCGCGGGCCGGGCCGGAGACCGCCGGACCGTCGTTCCCGAGCCGGGCAGGGGCGGGCGCCTGGCCCATCGCCGCCAGCGCCTCGATCAGTTGCGAGGGCCTGATCGGTTTGAGCAGGACCGCATGAGCCGCCACGCGGCGCGCTCCCTGCAGCGCTGCGGTCTGGCTGCGACGAGACACCATGGTCACGAGCACCGGGCCGGACGAAGCCGACGTCAGGTTGAGCGCGGCGAAGTCCGGATCGGCGACGATGTCCTGATCCGCGATGACGAGATCGAATGCGGCCCCGGCGTCGGCCGCCGAGCGAAACGTGTCGATCGCCTCTCGCGCGGACGCGCGGGCCGTGGGCAGCAGACCGGCGTCGAGCAGGCACTCGGTCGCGGCCGACCGTCGCGGCGCGCAAGCGTCGGCGACGAGGACGCGGGATCCGACCAGGTGAGCGGCCGTTGGCTGCGGAGCCGGCCCGGCCGGGTCCGGCGGCAGCGGGAGCGACAAGGTGAACGTCGAGCCGAGCCCCGGCTCGCTCGACGCCGTCAGGGTGCCTCCCATCAACTCGGCCAGTTGCCGGCTGATGGCCAGCCCGAGCCCGGTCCCTCCGTGCCGCCGCGTGGTTGACGCGTCGCCCTGGATGAACTTGTCGAATACCGCACGCAGGGTGTCACCGGTCATGCCCATGCCGGTGTCTTGCACAGAGAAGACCAGGCGCGCCGTGCGCGCGGGCGCACCAGGCTCCGCGCCGCCAGCCGGCTCGAGATCGGGCGGCTCCGCCGCCGCCGTGACGACGACGTGGCCTCGCTCGGTGAACTTCACGGCGTTGCCGATCAGGTTGACGAGAATCTGCCGGATGCGCCCGGCGTCGCCCACGACGAACCGCGGCGTGCCGGGCTTCCACCGCACGACCAGGTCGAGATCCTGGGTCTCGGATCGCTCGGCCAGCAACTCGGCCGCATCCTCGACGACGGTCAGCAGATCGAACGGGATTGGATCGATCGTCAGCCGGCCCGCCTCGATCTTGGACAGGTCGAGCACGTCGTTGATGACCCGCAGCAGTGACTCCGCGCTCCGCTTGACGGTCTCCGCATACTCGTGCTGATCCGGGTTCAGGCCGGTTTCGAGCAGCAGTTCGGTCATGCCGAGGACGCCGTTCATCGGCGTCCGAATCTCATGGCTCATGTTGGCCAGGAACTCGGTCTTCGATCGGCTGGCCGACTCCGCCGCATCCTTGGCCTCCTGCAGGCGCGCGTTGAGCTCCGCCAGCACCCGCGCCCGTTGCTCCGCCCGGCGGCGCCGCCGCCAGAGGAGTCCGATCGTGCCGAGCAGCAGCAGCGAGGTGCTGCCGATGGCGATTTGACGATAGGGAATCAGCGGTGGGAAGGCGAAGTCCGCCGGTGTGCGTGGCGTCAGGCGGTAGTCGTCCGCCCCCGGCGGCTTCATCGCATCGACGGTGGCGATGGCGGTCAGTGTGACGCTGTTGGACTGGAGGAGATGCTCGAGGAAGTTCAGATCCTGGAGAAAGTAGTCCGTGAGCATGACGGGCATCTGGCCTGTCCCGTCGTCGATGACCAGGCCCATCTTTCGTGCGAACTGCGCGGGCACGGTCAACAGGTGGCCGTGGACGCGGACCAACTCGGCGCTGTGGCGTCCTTCGCGAAGATTCGAGACCGGCACGTCCACCGGAGCCGGCGGGTCGCCGCCGCCCAGCCGGTCGAGCTTGGCGACCGCAAGTTGATTGCGGCCGTGGTACTGGCTGATGTCGCCCGTCACCCGCAGCCGATCGCCCCGCTTCAGGCGGCCGACCAGCGACGAGTCCGGACTGACCAGCCAGATGGCACCGGTGGCGTCCTGGAGGGTCGCGACCGTCACGTTCTGTCCGAGCACGCGGGGTTCGTTCGTGAGCACGCCCACGAGCGTGGCGCGCTGCCCGAGGCGGTCCGGCACGCGGTCATGGTTCGCGTCCGCGATCGCGGTTCCAACCATGAGGAGCGGCGGAGTCTGCGCGGTGGCGACCGGACAGGCTGCGCCGAGGAGGACAAGCGTGCAGGCGAAGGCGAAACGTCTCACGGATTGACTTCACCGAACGAGGGCATCACACGCACGAACGCTCGACGTCGTAATCGGCCGATTCCATGCCGGCTTGAGTGCCGCCGGTGCGTATTCTACGCCCGACTGGCACGAACTTCGGGACCTGCCGCATCCACATTCGATCACCCGCATCAACCGGTTGAGTTGGAAAACAGTTCCGGTCTGATTCGGGCGATGGCGGCCGGGCGGGCTGCTACCTCGCCTGGGCCGGGTAGACCGTCCGCACGGCGATGAGCAGCACCCAGCAGGCGATGGCGCCGCGCCACCAGCCCTGCGACGAGAGCCAGATCTGCCTGGCCAGGAAGGCATCGAGCAGGCCCATGGCCAACGCCAGACAACCCAAGAGCAGCAGGACCTGGAGCAACAGCTTCGTATTCATGGCAGTCTCCTGTTCAGCCGTCGAGCGCTTCGCGGACACCCCGAGCCAGCGTCGCGCGTGAGAACGGTTTCTGGACGAAATTTACGTTCTCGTCCAGGACGCCGTGGTGGGCGATGATGTCGGCGGTGTAGCCCGACATGAACAGGCATTTCATGCCGGGCTTGGTCTGCGCGAGGCGGGACGCGAGTTCCTTTCCGTTCATCTCGGGCATCACGACGTCGGTGAGCAGCAGGTGGATCGGTTCCGGGTGCTCCTCGGCCAGCCGAATCGCATCGTACGGCGAGGTGGCCGACAACACCACATATCCGAGCTTCGTCAGGATGGAACGCGCAGTTTTGAGCGTGCTGCGAGCATCCTCGGCGATCAGGATCGTCTCCGAACCGGTCGGCACCTGCTCGGGCCCCGGTGTCTTCTCCGAATCGGCGACCGGGCTTCGATCGCGCGGCAGCCAGATCTTGAACGTGCTGCCGACCCCTTCGTGGCTGTGCGCGGTCACCATGCCGGCGTTCTGCTTCACGATGCCGAAAACCGTCGACAGGCCCAGGCCGGTACCCTGGCCCGGTGCCTTGGTGGTGAAGAACGGCTCGAAGATGCGCTCGAGCACGTCGCGGCCCATGCCGCAGCCCGTATCGCTGACCGTCAGCAGGACGTAGTCACCGGGCACGAAGCCGACCTGGACCCGGCAGTACTCGTCGTCCACGACGATGTTGCTCGTTTCGATCGTGAGCGTCCCGGTGCCCGACATGGCGTCGCGCGCGTTCACGACGAGGTTCGCCAGCACCTGATCGACCTGGGACGGATCCATCTTGACGGGCCAGAGGTCGTGTCCGGGAATCCAGCGGAGCACGATATCCTCGCCGATCAGGCGCTGCAGCATCTTCAACAGGCTGCCCACGACCTCGTTGAGATCCAGCAGCCTGGGCTTGATCGGCTGGCGGCGGGCGAAGGCCAGGAGCTGGCGGGTCAAATCTCCCGACCGTCTGGCGGCGCCGATGATTTCTTCCAGGTCGTCGCGGATCGCCGAGTCCGGCCCGAGATCGAGCAGGGCCATCTCGGCGTGTCCCATCACCACGCTCAGCATGTTGTTGAAGTCGTGGGCGACCCCGCCGGCGAGCCGGCCGACCGATTCCAACCGCTGGACCTGGGCCACCTGTGATTCCAGCCTCTCTCGATCGGCTTCGCGATCGAGATTGTCGAGGCCGAACGAGATGTCGGTTGCCGACTCCTCCAACAACTCGATCTCCTGGGGACCGAAGAACCCCAACTCCGGCGCGTACACGGTCAACGCCCCGCGGATCCGTCCGCCCGACCGGACCGGAAACGCCGCCGAGGCTCCCCAGCGAATGCGCGAACGATCCTTGCGCCATGGCAGCGTGCACGGGTCGTTGAGGAAGTCGTTGCAGATGTAGTGTCGTCCCTCGCGGATTGCCGTGCCCGTCGGGCCGCGTCCTTCTGGCCGGTCGTCCGCGAAGAGGCGAATGCCATCCAGGTACCCGGTATCATCGCCGTGACTGGCCACGACCCGTATCTCGAGGGTGCCCGGCTCGACCCAGCCGACCCACGCCATCTGAAATCCGCCCGCCGTGACGAGCACGCGACAGATCTCGTCGAACAGGTCCTGCCTGGACTGAACCCGCACGAGCGCCTGGTTGATCTCGCTGAGCGCCGCGTACAGCCGGCTCAGCCGCGCGATTTCGGCTTCCGCCAGCTTGCGCTCGGTGATGTCGCGCGTCACCGACAGGATGTGCGGCTCGCCGTCGAGGGCGATCACACTGGCCGACATCAACGCCACGTGTTCGTCGCCGTTCTTCGCGCGGAACCGGGCCTCGAGATTCGAGACCTCGCCGCGTGCGGTCAGCCCCTCGACCAGGCGCTCGCGGTCCTCCGGGTCCACCCAGATGTCGAGTTCGAGCGACGAGTGGCCGATCACCTCCTCGCGCTCGTACCCGAGCAGGTCGAGAAAGCCGGAGTTCACGTTGACATACAGACCGTCCCGCAGCCGGTTGATGTTGACGGCGTCCGGGCTGTGGTAGAAGGCCTTCGCGAACCGCTCTTCCGAGAGGCGCAGCGCCTCCTCGACCGCCTTTCGGCCCGTGATCTCGCGTACGGTGGCGATCGCGCCGACCACGCGGCCGCCCTCGTCGTGCAGCGGACCGCACGTATCCGACGCCCACCCGGTCTTCCCGTCCGGGGTCGTGTAGGAGAAGTCGATCGGCGCCGGTGTGCCGCCTCCGAGCGCCATCTCGATCCGCTCGACCATCCCGACGTCGCGAAGGAACGGAAACACCTCCACCGGGTGCTTGCCGAGCACGTCGGCGGCACGGACGCCCGAGATCCCTTCCATGAACGGGTTCCAGACCAGGTAGCGAAGGTCCGGTCCGTAGACGATGATGCCCTCCTGGGCGCTGTCGATGATCTGCTGATTGAAGGCGTGCGTGTTCCTGAGCGCCTCGTCCTTCTCGGCGAGGAGCGCCCTGGCTTCGATCTCCTGCAGATTCTTGTGGCCGATGCCAGCGAGGATCTGGGTGAAGCCCTTGATGAAGTCGAGGTACTGCGTGAGCTTCTCCTGCGTCCAGACGGGCACCCTGGCCACGGCGTCGAGATACGCGGCTTCGTCGAATCCGTACCTGGCGGCCTGCTGGCGGAAGTACTCGAGATCGGGCGGTTCGAGGAACAACTGCCCGGTGAAATAGTTGCCGAGGTGCTTCCCCCCGATCACGATAGGGGTCGCATTGTCCACCAGGCCGTGCGGACAGCGGTAGGTCACCGCCGGATTCGCCTCGTGGAGATGGCTCAGGATGTACTGGTCGCTGGCGCGGCACTCCCGCCCGCACTCGGGGTGCGGGCGATGGAACTTCGTGCAGATGTCCTGCCACGCGGTGGCGGTCAGCACGTTGCCGTCGTTGTCGATGATGGCGGAGGGAAACGAGTAGACCTCGTTGAGCTTGTCCTGAAGCGTCTGGAACAAGGGGATGTCGATCAGATCCTGCAGGCGGTAGTCCATGGGCACGTCCCGATGACAACAAGAGCGTCTGCCGGTGAGGCCAGCGTGCGGCGGGGGCGCGTGCCACCACCCGCGCGGGCCACCCGTGCGGGCCATGATACAGGCTCCGGCGCCGGGGCGCACGCCACCGGGCTGTATAATCCCCTTGCCCCGAAAGGAGTCCCATCATGCGTTCCCCATCGTCGTCGCTCGACGGTCGCCGCGCGTTGCTCAGATTCCTCGCTGCCAGCCCACTCCTGGCTGGTCTGGCGGGGCCCCGCGGCTGGCTGGATGCCCACGCGCAGACGTCCGATCTGATCACTGCGGCGAAGGACGGCCTCGACGTCTTCGACTTCGAGGCGGTCGCGCGGAAGAACCTGTCGCCGGCCCACTTCGGCTACCTCGAGACAGGCACCGATGACGACGGGACGATTCGCGTGAACCGTGAGGGATTCACGCGCTACGAGTTGAGGGTGCGTCGGCTCATCGACATCAGCAGGATCGACCCGTCGGTGTCGGTGCTCGGCGCGAAGTGGGATTCCCCGATCTTCCTGTGTCCGGTGGGCAGTCACCGAGCCTTCCACGCGGACGGCGAGCTGGCGGTGGCCCGTGGGGCGAAGCCGGGGAAGCACATGGTGATGCTCGCCACACCGTCCACGACGGCCATCGAGGATGTGAACGCGGCGCGCGGCGAGCCGGTCTGGTTTCAACTCTATCGGCGCAACGACTGGAACCAGACCCGCCAGATGATCAAGCGCGCCGAGGCGTCGGGCTGCCCGGCGCTCGTCTTCACCGTCGATCTCCTGGGCGGCAGCAATCGGCTGACTTCGGCGCGCGCAGAGCGGCGCGACACCCTGCCGTGCGCCTCGTGCCATCCGAAGGGCCTCGACGCCAACCGCCGCAAGCCGATGATCGCGGACCTGAAGCCCGCGGCCGCGGCGCCGGAGATTGGCCCGCCGACCTGGGAGTTCGTCAAGCGGCTGAAGGACGCGACCCCCATGAAGCTGGTCGTCAAGGGCATCGTCACGCGCGAGGATGCCGAGATGGCCGTCGAGCACGGCGTGGACGTCGCGTTCGTCTCGAATCATGGCGGCCGCGCCGAGAACAGCCTGCGATCGGCTGTCGAGTGCGTGCCCGAGGTCGTGGCTGGCGTCGCCGGACGCATACCGGTGATCGTGGACAGCGGGTTCCGCCGCGGCACCGACATCTTCAAGGCGCTGGCGCTCGGCGCCACCGCGGTTGGCGTGGGACGGCCGTACATCTGGGGCTTGGCGGCCTTCGGGCAGGAGGGCGTCGAGGCGGTCCTGGTGATTCTCCGCCGCGAGCTTCAGATGGTGATGCGCCAGGCGGGCACGACCGCCGTGAACAGGATCACGAAGGCTTACCTCGTCGATCGACGCGGGCAGTGAGACATCACTCCGGGAGAGTTTGCGTACCCTGGCCGGCCACGGCCCGGGTTACCCGTGCGCGAACGACGTCGCCCAGAGCAGCGCAAGGACGACCGATCGCATCATTCTTCCTTGCGGATCGACAGGGTGGCCTCCATGGCCTTCAGAGAACGGGGACGGGAACTCGCGGCGATGGCGGCCGCCAGCCCATGGACGAGGACCATGGGAGCGGACACTGAATTCGACGGTCCGAGGGTGTCCGTTTTCGCCACGAGCACCGCGTCGCTGTGCCTGGCGATGGGGGCGATCGCCTGGTTCGTGACGCTCACCACGCACGCGCCCCGCTTCTTGGCGAGGGCGGCGGCTTCGATGGTCTGGAGGGAGTAGGGCGGGAAGGAGAAGGCGAAGAGGGCGTCCCCCTTGCCGATCCGGACCAACTGCTCCGAGACGTTCAAGCCCGTGTGCTGGAGGGCGAAGCAACGAAGGCCGATGTGCTGGAGGACGAAGGCCGCGAGCCCAGCCAGATGGGCGGACACGCCCACCCCCAGGAGGTACACGCCGTGGGCCTGGGACAGGATGTCCGCGGCACTCCGGAACGTGACTTCGTCGAGCAGGCTCATCGTGGCGGCGATGTTCCGCGCCTCCTGCCTCGCGATGGCGGCGACCTCGGACAGGCTGGCCGTCTCACCCGCATCCAGGTTCAACCTGAACTGTTCCAGGGGAGACAGGCCTTTGTGCAGGTCGCGCTTGAGGCCCTTCTTCAGTTCCGACAGGCCCGTGTAGCCCAGCTTCTGGACGACCCGGATGATGCAGGCCGGCCCGGTGTGGAGATGGACCGCCAGTTCCTGGACCGACAGCAACGCCACGCTCTGGGTCTGCTCCAGGAGATAGCCGGCGATGCGGCGCTCGGTGGGGGTCAGGGCATCCCGTTGCGCGTGGATGGC
>DASXVO010000025.1 GCA_036504215.1 Vicinamibacterales bacterium
CTTCGGCAGTTGCTTCGCGACCGCTTCGCGGACGGCCGTTTCGTGCCCCGACACGCCGTAGACCTCGACGAGCGGCGCCAGGTTGACAAACGGGCCGTGGGGCGCGTCGGGGACGTGGCCAAGGCCCGAGCCGACGATGCCTGCGCCGGTCTTGGGCAGGCCGGCCGCGGCACGGAGGAGCGCCGTGAGCCCCGCGACGTCGGCGCGATCCACCGTCTCGACCGGTGTCTGCATGAAGAGCACCGGCAGCGCCACGCTTTGCACGATTGCCGCGGGCCATGCCGGTGGCACACGAAGCATGGATGTCGATTGAACCGTCACGCCCGCTTCGCGCGCGCGTTCAGCCAGCCAGGTGCTCGTCTCCGCAAGGACAGGGCCACCGCCGAGGCTGCCAAGTGCCCCCCTCGAGTCCGGTTCCCGCGCCGGCTGGGCACGGGTCACGACGATGACACGGTCGGCGGCCACCTCACGGGCCAGGCGCGCCGCGCCGCGATCGCCGAACGCGCCTTGTGTCGTCCAGGCCACGGTCAGGGTGCCCGCGATCTTCGGCGCCTCGCGCTGTTCCATCAGAAGGCGCAGGAGCACGTCCGCCGACTGCCGCACCTGGGCAACCAGCCCCGACAGTCGCCCCCCTGTGAGGACCGTCCCTCGTTCTCGAAGCGTCACCGTGTCGAGCAGTTGCACCCCGAGCGCGGCGACCTCGTCCGCGGACTGCGCGCCGACATCCACCCACACGTCGTCCAGGCTCTTGGCCGCGGTCGCCACGTCGCGGCCTCGCTGCAGGTGGGCCGAGACGCTCCCGGCCACACCGGGCACCATCCTTCCGCTCGTCGTCCGGATACACACCGGCTGTCCGTAGATGAACTGGTCGAACAGCCTGAAGTTGACGCCCGTCGTCACGCGGTGGAGCCGCAGGTAGCCGTCGCGGGTGACGTCGGAGACGAGGTAGCCGTCCTCGTCCACGCTCGTGGTGATGAGGAGGTGCGGCTGACCCTGGCCGATGGTCACGATCAGGTTCCCCGTCTCGTCGATCCGGGGCGTCGCCCACCGCGGGATGTTCTGCCGAATGGCGGCGATGACATCCCTCTCGAACCCCGACACCGCTTGCGCGTTGTGAATCGGATCGAGCGGGGCCCGAAGGTCTGGCGTACCGGGTCCTTGCGCGGCTGCGCCACGAGCGAAGACCAGAAACCCGGCGAGGACGAGACATGCAAGGCGGCGATGATTCATGGGGTTAAATGATAGCGCCTTCCCGGCCCCATCTGCCGGGTTGGCTCGAGCGCGCGGGGCAAGGCCTCGTGGCATAATGCAGGTCTCTATGCCTGACACGAAGACGACGCCCATCGGACGCGGCTTGAGAGTCGCGGCCGACATGCTCTTGCTCCCGGGCTCGAGCCTGCTGCTCGATGGCAAGGTCAAGCCGGGCCTGCTTCACGTGGGCGTGGGGGTCGCCGCCGGGTTCGCCTTGGGCATTCCGGCCGCACTCCTGGTCGCGGCCAATTCAATCAGCCTGTCCTTCACGGGGAAGAACCTCGCCAGCGCCCTCATTGGCGCGCAGGATCCCCGTGATGTCACATTGACCGCCAAGATCAGGCAGGACGTCGACAAGGGCCTCAGCCTCGAGGAGATTCAGGAGACGGTGCGCGAAGACGTCGAGGATGTCTACGCGGAGGTCGTCCCGAGCCACCCGCCGCCGCCGATAGCCGCCCAATGACGCCGGAACACGTCGCCGACGACTGGCTCACGCTTCGGTCCTCACTGCCCGGCCGGCAGCGCTGGGACGCCCAGATCCTGTGGCGCAAGCCGCTGCTGGCCCGGCAGATCGAGACCCGGTTGCGAGAGGAGATCGGCGTCCTCGACGCGCGCGTCAACGCCGCCACCGGCCGTGTGCTGGTGGTGTTCGACGAGCGGGCCCTCAGCGACGTCCGAAAGGTCATCCTGCGGGTGTTCGAGAAGGTGGCGGACGGGCTGGTGTTGCCGGCGGCTCTGCCGGCAGTTGAACCCGAGGGAGCCGAGACCGGTGATTCCGTGCGCGCCCTCGTCCGCTCGGTCGAGAAGGACACGCACCTGCGCTGGAAGGCGGCCGGCAGCACGGCGTCGAACACCGTGCTCTCGCTTGCAAGTCCGCTGAGCCTCGGCCTCCTGATGACCGCAGCGCTGTCTGGCGGCAGCCCGCTTCTCGCGGCCGTGGGTATCACATCACCACTTGCACAAATGGCCGCATTCAGCGGGTTCTTTCTGTCGCTGAAGGGCCTGGAAACGAGGACGAACTACCAGAGCCATACGCTGTGGCAGCGCTATGCCACCGACATCGAGCACGGCCTGCGGATGCGAGCGTTCTCTCACATCGAGTACCTGGACATGGCCTACCTCGATGATCAGAACACCAGCCAGCTGATGAGCCTGGTGCACCATGATTCCGCTCAGATCCGTCGGTTCCTGGAAACCGTTCCCGACACCATCATCTCGAAGGCCGGCACCTTCGCGCTCGGCAGCGTGTTCCTGCTGTGGGTGTCGCCGGTCTCCTTCGGGCTGGCCCTCATACCGGTTCCGTTCATCTACGCGCTCTTCCGGAGGTACCACAAGGAGATCTCCCGCCGCTACCAGGCGCAGGGCGCGAAGGAAGAAGCCACCAAGAACCTGTTGATGAACAGCCTGACGGGCCTGCCCACCGTCCGGAGTTTCACCGCGGAAGACGACGAATTGCAGCGGCTCTGCCAGTCGAGCCTGACGTTGCAGGAGGAGAGCAATCAGTCCTTCGCCCTGGGCCTGGAGTACGCCGGCCTCACCAAGTCCGCCCTCGTCACGGGACTCGTGCTCCCGCTGGCGTATGGCGGCGCGATGGTGCTCAAGGGATCGTTGTCGGTGTCCACGTTCATGCTCCAGAGCTTCATGCTGCCGCAGCTGATCTCCATCATGGGCGGCCTGGATCGCGAGTACGACGTCTATCAGACCGGGGTGGCCGCGTCGCGGCGCATGTCGCGGCTGCTGGACGCGCAGCCGACGATGAGGTCGGGGCCGATCAGACTGCAGCGGGAGGCCGTCAAGGGAGCCGTCGTATTCGACAGCGTGTCGTTCCACTACGCGTCCGGTGCCCGGATCTTCGACGGGTTCGACCTGTCGATTCCCGCCGGCGGATCGGTGGCGCTCGTGGGCTCGACCGGTTCGGGCAAGTCCACGCTCATCAAGTTGCTCCTGCGCCTGTACGACACGGGCGGCGGCCGCATTCTCCTCGACGGCGTGGATATCCGCGAACTGAACGTCTACGATCTCCGCAAGGCGATCGGGCTCGTGAGCCAGGACGTGTTTCTCTTCAACGGGACGGCCGCCGAGAACATCTTGTACGGCCGGCCCGACGCCACTCGCGAGGAGGTATGGGAGGCCGCCCGGATCGCCGAAGCCACCGGCTTCATCCAGGACCTGCCAGAGGGCCTCGACACCATCGTCGGCGAACGGGGCCAGAAGCTGTCCGGCGGCCAGCGGCAGCGTCTGTCGATCGCCCGCGTTGTGCTCAAGAACCCGCCCATCCTGATTCTCGACGAAGCGACATCGTCGGTCGACAACGAGACCGAGTCTGCCATCCGTCGATCGATCGAAGCGGCGTCTCGCGGAAGGACGACCATCTACGTGGCGCACCGGCTGTCGAGTATCCGTCACGTCGACCAGATCCACTTGATCGACGACGGGCGCGTCGTCGAGCGGGGCACCCACGAAGAACTGGTTGCCGGCGGTGGCAGGTACGCCGCACTGTGGAGGCTCCAGACGGGAGAGTCGGCCGGTGACGGCACCTCTGCCGCAGTGCCCCAGGGAGACGCTGTTGTCTGATCGCCCTCACGTCATCCTGCTGAATGGCACATCGTGCTCGGGCAAGAGTTCCGTGAGCCGTGAGCTGCGGGCCCTCACCGATCGCCCGTACCTGGCGGTGGCGTCCGAGTTGTTCATCCCGATGCTCGCCGGAAAGTTCACCGGCGTGGACGCGTCGATCACGAAGGGGATGCTCGAGGGCAAGGGAAAGGTCGACGAAGACGTCCATCGCGCCGCGTCGAGCTGGAGCGACGTGGACGCCCCGCTGCCACGGTTGGGATTCCAGATCACGGTACGTGACGAGGGTGGACAGCCGACCTTTCACTCGCGCTGCGGCCCGGTTGGCTGGAACCTCGTGGCCGGCATGCACCGCGCTGTCGCCGCGATCGCCCGCGCAGGCAACTTCATCGTCATGGAAGATGTGGTGTCCGAGGTGTTGCTGCGCGACTACTGCGTCGCCCTCGAGGGACTGGATGTCTATCTCGTCGGCCTCGTCTGTTCGCTGCAGGAACTGGAGCGACGCGAGCGGGCGCGGCACAACCGGGCGGTCGGCGCGGTCCGAATGCAGTTTCCGAAGGTCCATGTGCCCGGCGAATACGATCTGACCGTGGACACCGAGACCCTCGGGCCGAACGAGGGAGCGCAACTGATACTCGACCACGTCGCGAGCCATCCGCCGCGGGCACTCGACATCCTCGCCGCCCGGTTCGTCGGCAGCGGCTTCCGACCGTTTCCAATCGAGACATTCTGAGGTTCACGATGCGAAGCGCGGGCAACATCATCATCATCAACGGGGCGTCCTGCTCTGGCAAGACAACGATCTCCCGTGAGCTGCAGGCGCTCGCGGGCAAGCCGTATCTGGTGACGGGCATCGATGATTTCCTGCCGATGTTCCCCAAGCAATACATCGGCGTCGACCAGGCCGTCCAGCGGGACGGGCAGGACTGGGCCGCGCCCGGAAACCGTCTGTCCGCGGAGGGGTACGAAATCGTCATCCGGATGGGAGAGACGGGGCCGATCATCAACGCGCGCTGCGGCCCGGTGGGCTGGAGCCACCTGGCGGGCATGCACCGGGCGTTCGCGGCGATGGCTCGCGCCGGCAGTTCACTCATCGTGGCGGACGCTGCCTCCGCGGTGCTGATGTACGACTACTGCGAGGCGCTGAGCGGCCTCGCCGTCCACCTGATCGGCGTGTTCTGCTCGCTGGAAGAACTGGAACGGCGGGAGGCGGCGCAGGCCGGACGCGGCGTGGGAGCGGCCCGCATGCAGTTCGAGAAGGTCCACGTGCCGGGCGACTACGATTTCACCGTGGACTCGGAGACACATGACGCCAAGACGTGCGCGCAGATGATCCTCGCCCACGTCGAGAACAATCCGCCGCACGCCTTCGAACGGCTCACCGAGCGCTATGGAGGCGTCGAACCTTCGCAGTTCCCCGTGCAGACGTTCTGAGATTCGGCGAAGCGCCCGGCTGACTCGTTCAGAACCCGACGCGCAGCGACACCGAGACCGATCGCGGCGCGCCATAGGTCAGTCTCGCCCAGTTGAGAAAGTACGGCGATGTCGCGGCGTCCAGGTAGTACGTCTTGTTCAGCAGGTTGTTGACGTTGAGCTGCGCCGTCATCCGCGACGGGCCCACCACGAACTCGCGACTGGCCATCAGGTCCACCAGGACATAGCCGGGAGAGGGAATCCTGTTGGTGACGTCGGTGGTCTCCCCGCGCGCCGTCACGCCCGCGCCGACCTTCCATCCCTTGAGGGCATCCTGGAATGCGTACGCCGTGGACAGGCTGCCCATGTTCGGCGGTACGTCAGCCATCTGGTTTCCCACGATGAGTCCTGAGCTGCTGCCCGGATTCATCTTGGTGACGTGAATATCGGTGTAGGTATAGGTTGCGATCACGTTCCAGCCGGGCCTGATCTGGCCCTGAAGATCGAATTCGAGGCCCTTACTGCGGACTTCGCCAGTGGCCACCTGGAAGCCGATGTGAGCCGGATCGGCAGTAGCGAGATTGGTCTTGGTCAGATCGAAGTACGCCACCGTCGATTGCACCCGCCCGTCAAGAAACTGGGTCTTGGCGCCGGCTTCGTATTGACGCGCGCTCTCGGGCGGCAGCGGGTTGAGCTGATAGTCGCGGCCTGTATTCGCGCCGAAGTTCCCGGCGTAGTTGCCATACGCGCCAAGCCAGCGTTGCGCCTGCCACAGGACACCGACGCGCGGGGTCACCGCGCTGTCGGACTGCGCCGGATCCGCCACCGTGGCGCCGCCGACGGCCTTCCAGCCTGTGCGCGACACGTTCTGGTATCTCAGCCCCGCGAGCAGGTGCACCTCGTGAGGCAGCGTGAGCTGGTCTTGCGCGTAGACGCCGTAGTTGTTGGTGGTCGAGTCGTACGAGAACTGGGTGGTCGGGTCGAGTGTCAAGGCGGGGACACCCGGGTGAAGCGGGTTGACGGCGTCGATGACTGACGCCACGGTCAGGTTCGACGTCGAGAGGGTCGCCGGCGCGCCGAATCGGTAGAAGTCGGCCCCCACCAGCAGCGTATGCCGGAGGCCGCCGGTTTCGACGTGTCCGGTGAGGTCGAAGACCGTCGCGAGCGTCTTGGCCTCGGTGTCCTTCAGGCCAATCATGTAGCGCAGGGCCAGCCACGACGGTCCGGCCGGCAGGAACCCCAACACGGCGGCGTATCCCGGGCTGTCGACCTTCGCCGTGTTGCTCAGGATCTGGTTTCGGAACGTCCAGGCGTCGTTGAACCGGTGCGACCAGTCCAGCTTGACGAGCGTCGTCTTGAAGTTGAGCGGCAGCGACTCGGCGACGTTGTTCTCCCTCGGCAGGGCAATCAGTGTCCCGTTCACGAACGGCACGTTCTGGCCGTTGTCGAAGCCGCCCAGCGGATTGTCCGCATACGTCACTTCCACCGTCGCCTCGGTCTTCTTGCTGATGTTCCATTTCAACGAAGGCGCGATGAAGAACTTCTTGCCGTGGACGCCGTCGCGCCACGAATCGCTCGTGTCGAACGACACGTTGAGTCGGTACAGCAACGTGTCGCCGGCGGTGATCGGGCCGGTGGCGTCGAAGTTCGTATAGGAGTGGGCCCACGATCCGAACAGCTGTTCGAACGAATAGCTCCGCGTGGCCTGCGGCTGCCTCGTGACCAGGTTCACCATCCCGCCGGGCTCGACGCGCCCGTAGAGGATCGCCGCCGGCCCCTTCAACACCTCGATGTGGTCAACGTTCGACATCGCCCGCAGGCCGGACACGAGGGCCTCGTCGAGGCGGAAGCCGTCGATGAACGTGCTGCTCGAGGGAAAGCCGCGCAGCCAGATGAACTCGGTGCTCCCCAGGTAGTTCTGGGACTTGACGCCACTGACGTTCGTCAGCGCCTGGTCCAGGATGAGGACCTTCTGGTCCTGCAAGACCTGCTGCGGGACCACCTGGATGTTCAGCGGTGTCGCGCTCAGCGGGCTGTCGGTCTTGGTGGCGCTCACGGCCTTGTCGCGCACGTAGGCGCTCGGCGCCGCAACGTCGACCGTCTCCCTGACGCCGGCCACCTTGAGTGCGACGCGAAGCGCGACCGGTGCACCGTCTTCGGCGACGATGACGTCAGAACGCGTCGTCTCGAACCTCGCGCTTTCGATCTGGACGACGTACTTGCCGGACGCGACCCGGCTCAGTAGGAACGTCCCGCTCGCGTCGCTCACGGCGTGGGCCCGCACCGCCCCGCGTTCGTCGACGAGCGTGATCCGCGCGCCGACAACCGCTCCGCCCGACTCGTCCGTCACCGTTCCAGTAATGCGTGTGGCGGCAGATTGCGTAGCAGCGCTGGAAGGCATGGCGATCCAGATCGCGACGATCACACAGACGAACGCACGCGATACCTGGCTGAGAAGATTCATCTTCACGCTTCCTCGATTCACGATCACACTCCCCAATGTCGGCATGCCGACGACGGAGATTTCACCCTTCCGCGCTCGCTGGCGGACCGGGAGATGAAGGCGGACTCAAGTCGACGCAGGCAGTGCGGATCTCCGCGGCACCGGCTGCCGGATCTGCAGGAGGACGTCTGTCGGAGTGATCTGGGAGACGCCTCCTGTCCCAGACCGGTGTGACACCAGATTCCGCGACGATCGAGCGGGCGCGCCCGGCCGGGAACGACCACGCGACGGATCGCGTGCTAGTGTTACAGACGTAGTCAAGTGGGCGAGGTCCGAGTATATCACCACGAAGAACGCTGTCCCGGCGAGGCGAGGCTCGGCGGTGCTTGCTGAGCCGACCCGCTGCCGCCCACAGTTCAGGCGCAGCGATCACAGTATGCTTGTGACGACGTCGTCGCGATTCTGGCTCGTGTTCGTACGTAGCCGTCACTGTGCGTCGAAGGACTCAGCCGCAAGACCGAGCCTTCAGTATCCGTAGCGGGCCTTTCGGTGGCATTGTAGGTGACATGCAGTTCAGCGGACGCGCACCGACAGCGGCGCCAGCCCTCCCTTCTGGTTGGGAGGATGGAGCGGAGCTGCCGCCTGGCATCGGTGAACGCCCGCTGACAGTCGTCTGCGCTCAGGCCGCGGTGACCCACGGTGATACCGTCGCGGTCGTTGAGCACGGCGGCGCGCGGCGACTGACGCACGAGGCACTCGACCGCCTGGTGACGCGCTGGGCGGCGCGCCTAACGGCCGCCGGGGTGACCCCGGGCGCGCGCGTCGGCCTCTGCGCCTCGGCACAGATCGAAGTGCCCGTCGGGTTCCTCGCCGTCCTGAGTGCCGGCGCCGTGGTGGTGCCCCTCGACCCGTCGCTGCCGGCTCGACGACTCCGCGAGATGGCGGAGGGGGTGGGCTGCCGCCTGATGCTGGCCAGCCGGACTGCGCAGGCATCGCTCGACGGCAGTCTGCCCTCGTTGGACCTGTCCGGGGATCCGGGTGATCATCCGCCGGTCGCCGTTGCGGCCGATCCCGATCGACCCGCGGTGATCTACCACACGTCGGGCTCGACCGGCCGGCCCAAGCCGGTGGCGATTGGGCACCGGGCGCTGTCGTCGCGCATCCTCTCGATGATCGACTGGTTCGGCATCACCGCTGACGAGGTGGTGTGCGCCGCCTCGTCGATCTCCTTCGATCCGTTTCTCCAACAGATGTTCTTCCCGCTGTGCGTGGGCGGCACGCTGTGGTTGCCCGATCGAACGTCGCTCGTCGACCCCGCTCGCTTCTGGACAGACGCCGCCGCACGCGGTGTCACTCACCTGAACCTTGTGCCGTCCCAGCTGGAACCGCTGCTGCTCCGTCCGCCCACCGGTGGACTGCCTCGCCTGCGGCGCGTGGTGGTCGGGGGCGAGCGCATGCCCGCCGACCTGCCCGCGCGGATCGTTGCGGCGCTGGACGCGCGAGCCGCATGGCCCGCGGGCCCGCCCCAGTTCGCCGTCTACAACATGTACGGCCCGACCGAATGCACGGTGGACGCGACGGGCGCGCGCACCGATCCCGCGGTCACCGACCGCGAGATCCCGATCGGCGCGCCGCTGCCCGGCTGTCGCGTGCGCATCCTGAACGATCAACTGCGTCGCGTGCCGGTCGGTGACGTCGGCGAATTGTGTATCGGCGGCGCCGGGCTCGCGCTCGGGTATCACGGCATGGATGATTCGACGGCCGTGGCGTTCGTCGCCGATCCGTACGGTGCTCCTGGCGATCGTCTGTACCGCACCGGCGATCTGGCTCGCTGGCTTCCCGACGGGCAGGTGGCCTTCATCGGACGGCAGGACGATCAAGTGAAGGTCCGCGGACACCGCATCGAACTGGGTGAGGTGGAAGCGATGCTGCGCGCCTTCCCCGGCGTCGAAGCTGCCGCGGCAAGCAAGTGGGACCAGGCTCCCGGCGGGGCGGTGCTGGTCGCGCATGTCGTGGGCGACGTCGATCTCTCCGCCTTGCGCGCATGGCTGGCCGAGCGGTTGCCCGCCGCCGCCGTGCCCGCCCGCCTGTTGCACATCGAGGCGCTGCCCGTGCAGCCCTCCGGCAAGCTCGATCGGAAGGCCCTCCCCACACCAGCCCCAGACGCCGTTCCCGTGCGGGCAACGGGACCCGCGTCGCTGGAACGCACGCTCGCCGCGATCTGGGCCGACCTGCTGGGCCGCGCCACGGTGGACGTCACCGCCAACCTCTTCGAAATGGGTGCCCACTCCCTGCACGTTCCCCGCGCGCTGATGGCGATCGAAGCCGCGACAGGCCGGACGGTCAGCTCCGTCGATCTGTTCCGCTTCTCCAGCGTGGCCGCCCTATCAGCACACCTGTCGCGCGAGGAAGGCAGCGCCGACCGGACGACGCGGTTGCCAACGGAAGCCGGCACGACCGGGAAGGAGCGGCGCGCCCTCACCATCGACGAAGTTGCCATCGTCGGCATGGCCTTCCGCTTCCCAGGCGCCTCCGACCGCGCGACCTTCTGGGCCAACCTGATGGCCGGGACCGACAGCGTCCGCCGCTTCGATCGCGCGACCCTGCGGCAGGCCGGCGCGCCTGCGGCGCTTGTCGATCACGCCGATTTCATCCCGGTCCATGGCGCCATCGACGGCACCGACCGTTTCGATCCCGTGCCCTTCGGCTACAGCCACGGCGAGGCGGCGGAGATCGACCCGCAACAACGTCTGCTATTGGAACTGGCGTGGCAGGCGCTGGAGGATGCCGTCTGCGATCCGGCGGCCGAAGGGCCGGTCGGCGTGTTCGCCGGCGTCGGCTTCAACGCCTACCTGGTGGACAACCTGCGCGATCGTGTTGGCCTGGCCGGCGGTGCCGATCGCTTCTCGACCGTCGTCAGCTCCGACAAGGACTTCGCGGCGACACGAATCGCGTACAAGCTGGGTCTGACGGGTCCGGCACTGACTGTGAACAGCGCCTGCTCTACCGCGCTGTCGGTGACGGCCACGGCCGTTGACAGCTTGCGCGCAAGGCGCTGCCGGGTGGCGCTGGCCGGGGCGGCGTCGCTCGGCATGTTCTCGCCTCACGGCCACCTGGCCGCGGAAGGCGGCATCGCGTCGCGCGCCGGCGTGTGCCGACCCTTCGATGCGGCGGCCGACGGCGTGGTCGGCGGAGCTGGCGCCGCCGTGCTCGTGCTGAAGCGGCTGGGTGACGCGATCGCCGATGGCAACCGCATTTACGCGACCATTCGGGGTGTCGGCATCACCAACGACGGTGCCTGCAAGGCCGCCTTCTCGGCCCCGTCGGTGGACGGACAAGCCGCTGCGATCACCGCCGCGATCGACGAGGCGGGCGTCGACGCTGCCGATATTGGTTTCGTCGAGGGGCACGGCACCGCAACCACGCTCGGCGACCCGATCGAAGTGGCCGCTCTCAATCTGGTGTACGGCGGAGCAGCCCCAGGTTCCGCGCTGCTTGGGTCGGTCAAGGGCAACGTTGGCCATCTCGACGCCGCCGCCGGCATGGCGGGACTGATCAAGACGGTGCTGGCACTTTGCCACGGCACCGTGCCGCCCACCGCGCACTTCACGGCTTCCAATCCACGCATCCCTTTCGCCGACGGACCATTCCGCGTAAACGCCGCGCCCGAGCCCTGGCCCGGGCCCGTCGATCGCCCGCGCCTGGCTGCTGTCAGCGCGTTCGGCATGGGCGGCACCAACATCCACCTCGTGGTCGCGGGCCCGCGCCCGGAAGCGGAAACGCCCGCCCCGTCCGACGGTCCGGTCCTGTTGACGGTGTCGGCCCCCACCGCGGAACGCCGCGACCGACTGGCCGCGGCAGTCGCCGACCATCTCGGCGCATCGTCCGTCGAAAGCGGCGCCGCGACGTCGCTCGCTGACATCGCCATTTCACTCGCGCGACGACGACCGATGAGAAGCCGCCGCGCGATCATTGCCGCCTCTCGGGCGGAAGCCGCCGCGGCACTGCGCGCGGACAGCGGGTTGCGCGGCGAGACTGCAGGCACCAGCGCCGCGCCCGCCTACCTCTTCCCCGGGCAGGGCGCCCAGCAGGCCGGCATGGGCCGTGACTTATACCGTGCCGTTCCGGCCGTCCGCGCAGCCATCGACGAGGCCGACCACGCACTCCGCGGTGGCCCTGCGGAAGACCTTCGCTCTCTCTTGCTCGCAGACGACGGCGACGCGCGGGCGATGGCCGCACTCTCGGAGACGCAGATCACCCAGCCCGCGCTGTTCGTCATCGGATACGCCATGGCCAAGGCCCTGGAGTCGTACGGCGTCCGCCCCGCCGCCCTGATCGGTCACAGCATCGGGGAATACGTCGCAGCCTGCCTCGCCGGGGTGATGGACTTCGGCGATGCGCTGAGACTGGTCGCCGCGCGCGGCCGGCTGATGGCCTCGGCTCCGTCCGGGGCAATGCTGGCGGTGTCCATGACCGAGGCCGAGTTGTTCCCCCTGCTCGAACCCAGCGGCGCGGAACTGGCAGCGGTCAACGGCGCCAGGCAATGCACGGCCGCCGGGACCAAGGCGCAAATCGACTCTCTCGAGAAGACGGTGGCGGCGCTCGGCAAGCCGTCCCGCCGTCTGCCTGTGTCGCACGCGTTTCACTCCCGGTTGATGGAGCCGATCCTCGAGGCCTTCGCGGCGGAGCTGGAGCGAACGCCGCTCCGAGCTCCGGCCATTCCGATCGTCTCCAACCTCACTGGAGATTGGCTCAGCCCGCAGGACGCCACCGACCCCGCCTACTGGGTTCACCATCTGCGCGGTACGGTACGCTTCGGTGCCGGTCTATGCCGCCTGGTCGAGGATGATTCGGCGCGCCTGCTGGTCGAGGTCGGTCCTGGCGCGACGCTTACCCGGTTGGCCCGTGCCGCCGGTGTTACAGCAGCACGCGTGGTCGCCATTCAGCCGCCGGACACTAGCGACGGCCACAGGGCGTTCCTCGAAGCGCTGGGCCGGCTGTGGGTCGCGGGCGCACCGGTGGATCGAGTGGCGGCTGCAGGCCGTTCGGCCCGCCGGGTTCCGGTGCCTGGCTATCCGTTCGACCGCATCCGGCTCTGGATCGAGCCTGGAGCGGCGACGCGATTCGTCCCTGATTCGGTCCGCACCACCACCGGCCAGCCGCCCACGGTGAGCGCGGCGGAACGCGTCATCGCTGCGGTCTGGAGCGACGTGCTGGGCGTGGCGGCCGTGGGACCAGAGGATGACTTCCTCATGCTCGGGGGCGACTCGCTGCAGGCCGTGCGCATCGCTGCCCGGTTGAGCGATCGGCTCGGCTGCGACGTGGCGGCGAATGCGCTGTTCCGGGGAAGCACGGTCGCGGGGCTGGCCCGCCTGCTGGGCACGCCTTCCGTGGTCGATCCAACTGAACGCACGGCACACGCAGAACCTCGCGAAGAAGGCTGGCTGTGCGCGCCTCGCCATGCGCCGGTCGCGCGTCTCGGTGGCGCACCCATCGTCGCTCCGCTCTCCCCGGGTCAGGAGCGCATGTGGTTCCTGAACCGCCTTGAAGGCCGCGCGGGCGGTACGCCGGAGGGCAGCTACACCGAGCATCTCGCCTTCGCGCTCATTGGGCCGCTCGATCGCGCGGCGCTCGACGGGGCGCTGTCGGCAGTGATCGCGCGGCACGGTGCACTGCGGAGTCTGTTCCGCGATGGTCCCGATGGACCGGAGCAGGTGGTTGCCCCGCCGTCGCCGGCCAGCCTCAGCGTCGTCGATCTGACCGCGGTGCCCAACTCACTGGACGCGGCGCTGGATGCGGCCGCGCACCGGCCCATCGATCTGGCGACCGACTCGCACGTCCGCTTCACGCTGTTCGCGATCGCGGCGGATCATCACGTCCTGTCGGTATCGGCTCATCACGCCGCCTGGGACGGATGGTCGAACGGCGTGTTTGCCGCAGACCTCTCCACTTCGTACAACGCCCTTCGCGCTGGCCGGATGCCGGCGCTGCCTCCGTTGACCCGCGACATCGCTGACATCGCCCGCGCACGACGCACGGCCCTGACGAGCGGTGACCTCGACGCCCCGCTGAAGCGGCTGTGCCGGGCGCTCGACGGCTTCCCCACCAGGCTCGATCTGCCGACAGACAGGCCGCGCGCCGTGATCGCAGACGGGCGCGGCGAGGCATTGACCGTTCGCGTGGAGCCGGACGCGATTGCGGCGCTGGCCGCTGCCGGACGGCGCGCGGGCGCCACCCCCTATATGACGATGCTCGCCGCCTGGGCACTCCTGCTCGCGCGGTTGGCCCACACTCCACGCGTGCTCGTCGGCGCGCCGGTTGCCGCCCGCGAGGACGCTGCCGAAGAAGCCGTGATCGGCTACCTGTCCAACACGGTGGCGATCCCCGTGGATGTGAGCGCGGCGAACAGCTTCGGTGCCCTCGTGGCCCAGGTCCGCGACAGCGTCCTCGAGGTCATGACCGCCCAGCGTGTTCCGTTCGAGATGCTGGTGAAGACGTTGGCGGTGCCTCACTCGCGCGTCACGACGCCACTCGTCCAGGCGATCTTCGCCATGCAGCCCCGTTCGGTGCCCGTGCCCGCCCTGGACGAACTCACCGTTACCGTGCTGCCCAGGCACAACCAGGCCGCACGCTACGAGTTGATCCTCAATCTGGAAACCACGCCGGGCGGCGCGCTCGAAGGACCGCTAATCTACGCATCCGCGCTCTTCGACCGATCCACGGTCGCCGGTTGGGTGGAACGGCTGTTGGCCTTCCTGCGTGACGCGCCGCGGCAGTGGGATGCACCGCTCGACGCCGGGCCGTCACGTCAACCTCGGGCGGCGGCGGGATCCCGCGACGGCTTTGCCACTGCGACCGAGCGCACGCTCGCCGCCATCTGGGGCGAGTTCCTCCTGACCGCTCCGACCAGCCGAGACGACGACTTCTTCGGGCTGGGTGGCCACAGCCTGTTGCTGATGCGGATGATTCACCGGCTGTCGGTCAGCGGGCTGGGCCGCCTCGAATTGGCTGACGCGCTCGGCGCGACCCGACTGGCGACGATGGCTGCGCTGATCGAACAGGCGCCCGCGCCAGACGCGTGTCCGCGGACTCCCCTGGCGGAACCGCTGCCCACACCGTCGATCGGCCCTGTCGCCGACACCGCGTGCGCGCAGCCGGATGCGTCCGGCGTCACCGCCGACCGCACGTATTGGCTCGACAGGCTACGCGGCATGGAACTCGGCGACCCGGCGGCCACGAACATTCGTCCGCCCGGCGCTCAGCCGCGGGCCCGGCGAACCGTGGTGGACTTCTCCGCCGTGGCACTGACCGCGATCGAACGCATCGCGACGTGCGGCGGTACGTCCCCTGCGGCGGCGCTCATCGCCGGCGTGGGTGTCCTGATGGCCCGGATGAAGAACGATGGGCGTGAGGTGTCGATCGCCACACCCGTCGCCGGTCGCCCCGATGCCGAACACGCGCTGCGCGCAGACGTCGTACCGCTACGCGTGTCCGCAGCGCTCGGCCGCAGCTTCGCGGCGCATCTGGCTGAAACCGCCACGGCGCTCTCCGAGGCCCTGACGCACCAGGGCTATCCGCTGCGCCACATCATGCGGGACCTGCAGCCAGCGTCCGGCCTGCCGCCCACCCTGTACGACGCCGTGGCCGTGATGGACGACGGGCAGGGCCACGCGCGCGACCAGATGGATCCCCGGTCGGGCGACGGCGCATTCGATCTCGCTTTCGAGGTCGCGCGCTTGCCCGGTGGCCGCGCCATCCTCACCGTCGATCACGATGAGTGGCTGTATGACGCCGACGCCGTGCGCACGCTGGCCGCCAGGCTGGAGTCGCTGCTCATCGACGCCGCTGCCCATCCCGACGCGGAAATCGGCGACCTCGCTGTCCTGCCCGAGTGGGAGCGCCTGCTGGTGACGGAGACGTTCAACGCTACCTCGGCGTCCTACCCGCGAGACGCGTCGATGGCCAGCCTGTGGCGCACCGCCGCGATCCTCCATGCCGATCGCGTGGCCATCACGAGACCGGACGGCGCGTCGATGACCTACGCGGCGCTCGACCGCAGGGCCGAGGAGATTGCGGCCGCGCTGCTCATTGCCGCGCCGGCGAATCCAACCGTGGCACTTGCGGCCACGCGCAGCTTCGACGCGGTGGCGGCCATTCTCGGCATCTGGAAGGCGGGCGCAGCGTATCTGCCGCTCGATGCCAAGCTGCCGACCTCGATGGTCCACCAGTTGATGACCGACGCCCAAGCCCGCCTGATCCTGGCGGACGCCGACGGCGTCAAGCGGCTGGCAGGCCTCACCCTCGGGGCCACGCTGCTACGGCTCGACCGACTGCCCGCCACCGGATCGGCCGCCGCACCGCCGTCCGTCCGCGACGGCAAGGATCCGGCCTACGTGATGTTCACATCGGGAACGACCGGCGTCGCCAAGGGCGTCGTCGTTCCGCATCGAGCCATTGCCAGGCTCGCGCTGGACCACGAGATTCTGGGGTTGGGCCCGGGCGACGTGATGTGCCAACTTGCACCGTTGGCATTCGACGCGACGACGGTGGAGTTGTGGAGCGCGCTGCTGAACGGTGCCACGCTGCACATCGTTGCCGACGGGGACCTGCTCGACCCGACCGCGCTCGGAGCGGAACTGCGCCGGGGCAGCGTCACAGCCATGTGGATGCCCTCCGCGCTGTTCAATCTCGCGGCCGAGGAGGCGCCGGCGATCTTCGCCGGCCTCGAGCGGTTGGTCACAGGCGGCGAGGCGATCAGTCCTGCGCACGTTCGGCGAGTGGTCGAGGCTTGCCCGGGTCTGAGGTTGGCTAATGTGTACGGCCCGACCGAGAACTGCGGCTTCACGACGCTGCACGAGATCGGTGCGGCGGACCTCGATGGCCCCATTCCCATCGGCCGCCCGATTGCCAACACACGCGTTTACGTGGTGGACGAGCGGCGTCATCCGGTTCCTGTCGACGTCTGGGGCGAACTCCTCTGCGCCGGTGACGGCTTGGCGCTGGGCTACGCCGGGCGCCCGGAGCAGACCGCTGAGTCATTCATCACGTTGCCCTGGGGCGCCGGCGAACGCGTTTACTGCAGTGGCGACATCGTGCGCTGGCGCCGCGACGGCGCGATCGAGTTCGGGGGCCGACGCGACGGGCAGGTGAAGATTCGAGGCCACCGCATCGAGACCACCGCCATCGAAGCCGTTCTGGCCGAGTGCGAGGACGTGCGCGAGGCCGCGGTCGTCGTGATCGGGGAAGGCGGTAACCGGACGCTCGTTGCGTGCCTCGCGGCCGACGGTATCGACGGAGAGGGCGCGTGGCGCCGACGGCTGGCCGAACGCCTGCCGATCTACATGATGCCCGCCCGTTTCGTGGCGGTACCCGTCCTGCCCGTGAACGCCAACGGCAAGCGCGACGTTCACGCGCTGCGCTCGCTGGTGTCTGCGCCGGCTGTGCCACGCACGGCGAGCACCGAATCCGCCGCCGACTTCGCGCTGTCACCGGGGCAGGAGCGCCTGTGGGTGATGCAGCGACTGTTTCCCGAAAGTGGTGTCTACAACGTTCCGATCGTCTTCGACGTCGACGGGCCGCTCGACGCCGACGCTCTTGTCCGCGCGCTGGTGGCACTCGAAGAACGACACCACGCGCTGCGCCTGCGCGTCGTCGATGGGGCGGATGGCCGTCTGCGACAGCATCTGTCGCCGGTGGGCAGCTTGGCCCCGTCCCGGATCGACTTGCGCGGCGAGACCGATCCCGCCGCGGCCGCCGACGCCCGGCTCGCGACCGAACTGGCTCGCCCCTTCCACCTGGACCGGGAGGTCGGCGCCCGTGCCGCCCTGATGCAGTTGGGTCCCTCGAGTTGGCGGGTCGTGTTGGTGCTGCACCATGCCATCGTCGATGGCTGGTCCACCGGCATCATCGTCCGCGACCTGGGCGCGCTCTACTCTCGAGCGGTTGGCGCAGCCCAGGATTTGCCACCCGCGCCGGCCGTGCAGTTTCAGGAGGTGGCCGCGTGGCAGCGCGCAGCCGCCGACAGCAGCGCGGGCAAGGCGCTCCTCGATCGCTGGACCGAACGGCTCACTCCGCTTCCTGAACCGCTCGACTTGCCCGCCGACCGCCGCCGGCCGCCGGTCAGGAGCTTTCGCGGCGACACGATCGCGTTTGCCTTCGACGCCGATCGCCGCGAGGCGCTCGATCGTCTGGCCCAGTCGGAATCGGCCACGCCATTTGTGGTGGTCACCGCGCTCGTGCAGGCACTGCTGTACCGGTTGACCGGTCAACGGGACCTGGCGCTCGGCACGCTGGTCGCCGGACGAGACCTGTGGGACGTGCAGGATTCCGTCGGCTTCTTCGTCAACACGCTGGTGCTGCGGCAGGGCATCGATCCGGCGGCCACCTTTCGTCGGCTGCTGAGCGAGACACGCGCCACCTGTCTGCAGGCCATTGCCGATCAGCATTGTCCGTTCGAGTCGCTGGTGGAGGCGGCGGGCGCCCCGCGCGATCTGAGCCGCAATCCCCTGTTCGACGTGTTGGTGGCCTGGCAGTCCGACGAGCTCACTCCGCCGAACCTGCCCGGCCTGGCGACGCGGGTCACACCGATCACGTTTCCATTCGCCAAGTTCGATCTGGCATTTCATTTCGGCCGGAGCGGCAACCGGATTGTCTGCCAGATCGAATACAGCGCCGACCTGTTCGATGCCGCAACCATCGGCGAGCTGTTCGGCCGGCTCGAGACTCTGACCGCAGGCGTGCTCGCCGATCCCGACGCGCCGGTCGGCCGCCTGCAGGCGTTGTCCGAGGCCGAGCGCGCGCTGGTGGTCGAGCGGTTCAACGCGACGACGCGACCGCTCGACACCGAGCGCACCATCGTGCGGCCGTTCCTCGACCGCGTCGCCGCGTCCCCGGCCGCGCCTGCGATCCTGTGGAACGGCGAAGCGCCGCTCGACTACCGCCGCGTCGCCGCCCGCGCCGGCGCGGTGGCTCGCCAGTTGGTCGCCGCCGGCGTGCGGCCGGGCGACACGGTGGCGGTCTGCGCGCCGCGCTCGCCCGACCTGCTCGTCGCCATCTACGGCATCCTGATGGCCGGGGCCGCCTATGCGCCGCTCGGCGCCGACCAGCCGGCGGCGCGGATTGCCGCCATGCTGGAGGACCTCGGGAGACCGCGCGTGCTGGCCGCG
>DASXVO010000026.1 GCA_036504215.1 Vicinamibacterales bacterium
TGGCCCCGCCCCCCCCTTTCAACCGAGTGCGACCGATCATGTCGTTGAGAGTGGCGATCGCGGCACTGCTGGTGACTGGAGCCGTGGCGGTCACGGCCCGCCCGGCGGGACCGGCTCCCGCTGCCGCGGGGCACCGGATCGAGCGGACCATCACCCGAGGGTGGACCTTCAACTACTTCGCGGGCGAGAACGGGGACGAGACGGGCTGCGAGTCGCCGGCCTTCGACGACTCGACGTGGCCCGAGGTGGCGGTGCCACACACGTGGCAGACCTACGAGACGACCGGCAAGATTCACCCTTTCATCCACGATGCCACCGAGGGCGACGATCCCTACTGGTGGCGCGGCTGGGGCTGGTACCGCAAGCACTTCTCGATCGATGCCGGACAGAGCGGGCGGAAGATCTTCGTCGAGTTCGACGGCGTCCAGAAGTACAGCCGGGTCTTCGTCAACGGGCGTTTCGCGGGCGACCACAAGGGCGGCTACAACGGCTTCGAGCTCGATGTCACCAGTCTGGTGAGGCTCGGTGGCGACAACGTGCTCGCCGTCGCGGTCAACCGCAATCTCGAGCCCGAGAGCGCCCAGCAGACCGGCCATGAGACCTGGCAGCACGACATGAACGCGCGGGAGATCGTCGCGCGCAACAAGGGAAGGTCGCCGGGCGACCGTGCCAACATCAACACCTGGCTCTACGAGGACCATGGGTGCGATCGCGAGTACGCCAACGCGCCGCTGAAGCACGTCAACCCGAAGGGGTTCGTGGACGCGTGGCGCTCGCAGTATGTCGGGCGGACGAAGGAGATTGTCGTCGATTCGAACGCGGAGACCGTCGAGTTGAAGGTCAACGGGCGCAGCGTGGGCACCAGGTCGCCCCGGTTCGAGGACGCGTACGTCGTCCGGTTCCAGGACGTGCCGATCGAGAGGGGAGTCCTCACCGCCGAGGCGAGACGGGGCGGTGAGACGATCACGTCCAACCTGGTGATGGCGGGTCCACCCGCCCGGCTGGCACTGACCGCGCGCCCGACGACCCTCGAGGCGGGCCTCGACTCGGTGGTCATCGTCCGCGCCGACATCGTGGACGCGGACGGTCACCACGTCAACGGCGCCACGCAGGCGCTCCGGTGGGCCGTCACGGGCCCGGCCACGCTCGTCGGCCCGCCCGAGTACACGACCGACACGACGAAGAACGGGGAGTTGTCGGGCACGATGTACATCGACGCGCCGGCCTTCAACGTCATCCGATCGTCGGGCAAGCCGGGCCGAATCACGGTGCGGGTCCAGTCGCCTGGCCTCACGTCGGCTGCCGTGGAGATCCTGGCGGCTCCGCCGCCGCCGGTGGCGGGCGCCTCGGTGGTCGAGCCTCCGGTGCCGGCCGGCTCCCGACGGCCGGTCGCGCGCGAGGGCGCGCCGCCCGCGGCCATCGCGGCCGTGCTCCGCCACGTACTGCTGGAGCGCTACGCGCAAGCGATGATCGAGCGGGGCGAGGCGGCCACCGACGAGATCGCCAGCGGGCGTCCGATCGTCGTGCCCGCGAACACCCGATAGGGGCGCCGGCCGGGCCGGTTCCCGCCAGTCAACGAGAGGATGCGATGCAGACAACCCGACGGCTTTCGATCGTCCCCGTGCTCTTCCTGGTCGTGCCGGTGCTCGTCCTGGCGGCGGCCGCCCGTCCCTCCGCGTCGCGGGCCCACCAGGCCGTGGCGCCGCCGGCGCGGGAGGCGGGGTTCGACGTCCGCGCGTACGGCGCGAAGGGCGACGGCAAGGCCCTGGACACCGATGCGATCAACCGTGCGATCGATGCGGCGGCGGCCGCGGGCGGCGGCACGGTACGGCTCCCGTCTGGCGCGTACCGATCGTTCTCGATTCACCTGAAGAGCCACGTCGGGCTGTTCCTCGACCAGGGGGCGACGCTCGTCGCCGCCGAGCCGAACCCGGCGGCGGGTGAGGGTTACGACGCGCCGGAACCACTCCAGTGGGACATGTACCAGGACTTCGGCCACAGTCACTGGCACAACAGCCTGATCTGGGGAGAGGGGATCGAGGACGTGTCGATCACCGGACCGGGGACGATCTGGGGCAAGGGGCTGATCCGCAACCAGAGCGAGAAATCGCCAGTGGGGACGGGCAACAAGGCCATCAGCCTGAGGAACTGCCGGAACGTCCTCATCCGCGATGTCTCCATCCTCCACGGCGGGCACTTCGGAATCCTGGCGACCGGCGTGGACAACCTCACCATCGACAACATGAAGATCGATACGAACCGGGACGGCATCGACGTGGACGCGTGCCGGAACGTCCGCCTCTCCAACCTGACGGTGAACTCGCCGTTCGACGATGGGATCTGCCTGAAGAGCAGTTACGGGCTCGGCGTCGCGCGCGCGACGGAGAACGTCACGATCACCAACTGCCAGGTGAGCGGGTACGACGAGGGCTCGCTGCTCGACGGGACCTACACGCGGAAGGTCGAGTACCGGCGCGGCCCCACCGGCCGCATCAAGTTCGGCACCGAGAGCAACGGCGGGTTCAAGAACATCACGATCTCGAACTGCGTGTTCGACTACAGCCGCGGCCTGGCGATCGAGAGCGTGGACGGCGCGATTATCGAGGACGTCGCCATCACCAACATCACGATGCGCGACATCGTCAGCGCGCCGATCTTCGTGCGCCTCGGCAGCCGCGCGCGCGGGCCGAACAACCCGCCGACCGGCGCCATCCGGCGCGTGCGCATCAGCAACGTCGTGGCGTCGAACGTCAGCGACGCGCACGGCGTCCTGGTCAGCGGTGTCCCCGGGCATCCTGTCGAGGACCTGCGCCTGAGCGACATCCGCATCGCCTACCGGGGCGGCGGGACGAAGGCCGACGCGGCGCTCGAGCCGCCCGAGAAGGAGAACGCGTACCCGGAACCCGACATGTTCGGCCGGACCCCGTCGTACGGCCTTTACGTCAGGCACGCGGTGTCGTTCGGCTTGCGCGAGGTCGAATTGAGCGTGGCCCAGCCCGACGCGAGGCCGGCGGTCCGCCTCGAGGACGTGTCCGGCGCCGACCTGGACGCGATCAAGGTCGCGCGCACACCGGGCGAACCGACGTTCGTGCTGCGCCAGGTGAAAGACTTCCTGCTGCGCAACTCCCCTGGATTCGCCGACGCGCGGCGCCCGGCGGTGGTTCGCGACGCCTTCTGATCGGGCGGAACGGGGTGGGTTTCGTCCGGCGTCAACTGCCGGGTGGCCCGAAGAACGCCGGTAGGTGTCGCTGGAGTTCCAGTACGACCTGGTCGGGCGGGCACGGCTTGACGAGCACGACGTCACACCCTGCGTCCCGTGCTCGCTTCAGGTCGCCCGGGGATCCGTAGCCGGTCAAGGCGATGACTGGCGTTGCCCGCGTGGCGGGATTCTGCCTGAGACGACGGCACACCTCGTAGCCGTCGAGATCCGGAAGGCCCATGTCGAGCAGGATGGCGTCCGGAACAGCCTCTGCAACAGCGGCAAGCGCCGCACCGGCGTCAACGGCCTCGATCCCCTGGAAGCCGGAACAACCGAGCCAGAGCAGCAGCATCTCTCTGGTATCCGCATGGTCGTCCACGACCAGGACAACGGGCGACTGGCTGGCGTTCATGTGGTGCTCCCGCACGCGGTCGAACCTCCGCCCAGCGTCTCCAGGCGCCGTCACGGCAACAGTCTACCGTCTTGCCAGGTCCGCGACGACGAGAGCCAGTTCATTCGGCGCGACCGGCTTCGACACGTGCCTCTGGAAGCCTGCCGCGACGACCCGGTCGCGGTCGCCGGACTCCGCGTACGCGGTCAGCGCGACCGCCGGGATCGACCCACCGTCTGCCGGGGCCAGCGCGCGAACTCTGCGAATCAGCGCATAGCCGTCCTCAATCGGCATGCCGATATCCGAGAGCAGCACGTCCGGGCGCCAGCCGCACACCTCTGTGAAGGCCTCTTCCGCCGACGCGACCGCGCGGACACGGGCGCCGAAGGTCGTCAGCGTCGAGGCGACCAGGTCCCTGGCGTCCGATTCGTCATCCACGACCAGCACGCGGATGCCTTCGAGGGACATCGCCAGGTTCCCGAAGTTCCCGTCCGCCAAGGCCGCCTGAACCCGCACCGGGTCCGAAGCGTGATCGGCAACCGCGCGCACCGGGAGCGCCACGCTGAACGTCGCGCCACGATTCGCGCCGGCGCTCTCGGCCGTCACCGTCCCGCCATGAAGCTCGACCATGTGTCGGACGATGGCGAGACCCAACCCGAGGCCGCCGTGCTGCCGGGTCGAGGAACTGTCCGCCTGGCGGAACCGTTCGAACAGGTGCGGCAGGAACGCCGGGTCGATTCCGCTGCCCGTATCGGAGACGGTGAGTACGAGCTGGGACGCTCTGGCGCTCGTCTGCACGTCGACGATGCCGCCCTTGCCGGTGAACTTCACCGCATTCGACAACAAGTTCCACGCGACCTGGCGGAGACGGTCCCCGTCGCCGACCATCGTCGAATTCCGGGTGAACGAGGTCCGCAGCTCGATCCGTTTCGCGTCGGCGGCGGGCCGAACCATCTCGACGGCCGAACCGACGATCGCCGCCAGATCGACCGTGGCGAGTTGGAGTACCAGCTTCCCGCTCACGATGGCCGACACGTCGAGGATGTCCTCGACCAGCCGCGTCTGAGCCTTCGCGTTGCGCATGATCGTCTCGGTCGCGCGTTTCTGCTGCGGTCCGTCGAGGTGCCCTGAATCGAGGAGTTGCGCCCATCCGAGAACGGCGTTCAGGGGCGTCCGAAGCTCGTGGGAGAGCGTGGCCAGGAACTCGTCTTTCACGCGGTTCACGCGTTCCGCCTCGGCGTGAAGCGCACGCAGTTCGTCCGTCTGTCTCAGAAGGCGCTCCGCGTGCAACTGCAGCGCATGCTCGGCCCGTCTCCACCGCCCCACCAGCCAGACGAGACCGACCGCCACGGCGGCGAACATCGCCATCGCGTTCCAGTCCTCACCGTGGGGGATGAACTCGTACCGAGGGGCGACGAACAGGTAGTTGGCGGCGAACGCCGCCACGACGGTGCCAAACACGCCCGCGCCGACACCGCAGAACCACGTCGTCACGACGACGGACGCGACGTAGATGAAGTAGGGGATCTGGTCGTGAATCAGCGGGTCGGCCAGAGCGCGCAGGAGGGTCGCCGCGGCGACGATGCCACACGCGAGTGCGTACCGGCTGAGCCATCGCGACGGCGTCCGAACCTTGAGAAGCACATTCGCGGTTTGTGGCACACGCCCTCCGGGTCCGACAGTCCAGCTCGGTAGAACCGTTCAGCTGGCGGGTTGCTGGCTTTCCAGTGTAGCTCAGGACCGAGAAGGTGCGGAGGGTGGTCCACACCGTTGATGCTCCGACAGGCCAAGGAGAGCGTCATCCTCCGCTTGGCGGACGCTCACGCCACCCTGGATCTCGGCGACAGCGTCTGGGCTCCCGTCACGGTGGTAGCCGTTGACGGTACGTGGTGTGATGAACTCGATGCCCCCAACGAAGACGACGTGATCGAGATAGGGGGTGAGGGCGCTGACGACGCGGACGAAGTCCTCGCGGCCGAAGTCGGCAGTCACGCCGGTTCTCCCGATCCGAAGGCGCCGCGAAAGGCTCGCATCCAGATCTCCTTCGCCTGTTCGGCGCCGCGGGCGGGATGTTCCGAAACGTCCAGCCAGATCTGCACGATGTCGCTCGCCAGAACGCCTTTTCGATCGACTGCTCCGCGAAAGACCGATTCCGGCCACCGGGGGATTCGCACGATGACGTGTACTGGCTCGCCGACGTTGGCCCTGACCAAGCCCATTGCTTCCAGCACAAACGGGTCTGGATGCTCCAAGTACAAGTGCTGAGGAACTCCGTGGACGTGGCCGAAGCCGAGGGCGTTGGCGGCGGAGAACAACCCCAGGCACGCCCGAGGGTGTCGCTGCTCGACTCGCTGGACGCGGTCGGGCTCATCGTGAGCGAGGCCACTCGCCTGGTAGCGTCCCAGTGCCAGGAGCAGTTGGCCCGGCTTTCCCGGGATCAGCCAGCGCATCTTCATGTCGCGCGGCGGCCTGACATAGGGGGCACGCCATCGGCGAAGGAGTTCTGGAATTCGCACGAGACGCAATGGCGCGACCTCGTCGAGCCAACCTTCCTGGTTCAGGTAGCGTACCAACCGTGAAGCGCTGGGCACCGACACGCGAGCGACGTCGGCAAGTTGCGCGGCGCCCGAAATGCTGGCTCGCTGGGCGTTCAGCAACTCGCCTGGAAGGCGAGGCGCGAGAAGCACCTTGAGCATCCACTGGTTGAGATCGGAGAACGGGTCGAACGGTTGATGCGCCAGAGCGGGGGGACCGAGCGAAGAGTGTCGATCCGGGCTCGAGTTCAGACGCTCAAGTCCCGGCCCACGCAGTTCGGCGCGGCCCTCGAGGTCCATGACTCCAACTGCGGCGTCAGGGGCCACCCGGGAGGCGTAGTCGAACAGTTCTTTGATGACGCGTTCGGGTAGTCGGGGAGCCGCCACGACCGCCAACGGGCGTGCCTCCGGTGACAACAGGGCGAGGGCCCGAGACTCGAGAACGGCGGCAGCAAGGAGAGGAAGCAGCCGGTCCCGACGCGCTTCGGCCGCGACTTTCAATTCCACCACGTATCGATGGGCGCCGCGGCGTACAACGAGGTCGGCGCCAACTCCCGGGCTTTTGCGGTGTATTCGCCACCTGGCTGCCCGGAAGAGCTCGACCAATCGCTCGAGAGCTTGCTCCTTCGCCCGGGAGGGACCGACCAGTTTTCCAGGGTTGTCTATCATGGCCATGACTCAGTGCATGGCCATGATAGCTGTCATGGCCATGACAGTCAACCTTCAAGCCCGGCCACGCCCCGCAAGTTCATCCGCCCACGGATCCTCGACGCCGCTAAGCCCTTCGATTCACAACTACGGCACAGTCCAAGCAGCGCCAGCTCCTGCAGAGTCTCGCGGAGGGCGCGGATGTTGTCGTCCGGCGTCTCGAGACGGTAGCAGCCGAGCATCTGCCGAATCGCGTCATTCATCGGACGCCTGTGGCGCAGCAAGTTCTTCGAGCACGCGGCCTTCTACGGCGGGACCGCGCTGCGCGTGTTGCGCGGCCTCGACCGCTTCTCCGAGGATCTCGACTTCTCGCTGTTGGCGCCCGACGGCGACTTCGCCCTCGCGCGATTCACCGGCCCGCTGGAAGCGGAACTCCGCGCGTTCGGGTTCGAGGTTCGCCTCGCGGAAAGAGAAGAGCGCCACGCCAGCGCCATCAAGTCGGCGTTTCTCAAGGCCGACACGCTCCGACGGTTGATCGAGATCAGGACACCGGCTGGAGTGGTTCGAACACTGCCCCGGGGCCAGGTCCTGAAGATCAGGTTGGAGATCGACACGAGCCCGCCGCCTGGCTTCGAGACCGAGGTCCGGTTCCTCCTGAATCCGATCCCGTGTCCGATGCGTGCGTTCGCGCTTCCCGACCTGTTCGCCGGCAAGATGCACGCGTTGCTCTGCCGTCGCTGGAAGGGACGCGTGAAGTGGCGCGATTGGTACGACCTGGTCTGGTTCGCAGGCCGTCACCCGGCGCTTCATCTCTCACACCTCCAGGCGAGGATGGTGCAGAGCGGCGATTGGCCGGCAGACGCCCGCCTGACGCCGGAGGCGTTCCGATCGCGGCTCGTACAGGCCATCCACTCGGTCGATCTGAACCAGGCGCGTCAGGAGGTGGCTCCGTTCGTCACCCATCCTGACGCAGTCTCCGCCTGGTCCGTTCCGTTCTTTCTCGACGTGGCGTCGCGCATCCTCATCACCGAGGGTTGACTCTTCCCTGAAACAGCTCGACGCGAAGCGTGACGCACCGTTCATGGGCGAGGCCGAGCCGAATCGCACAGAATTCGCGCCGCCGGAGAACGGCGGCCCAAGTCGCACACAAATCGCACAAATCCCCACGAACGGCGCTTCGCGCGACACAGCGGCGCCCGTCGCCGTGGTCAATGACTCTATCCAATAGAACGCTTTGGGAATGGAGCCGGCAGTCGGACTCGAACCGACGACCTGCTGATTACGAATCAGCTGCTCTACCAACTGAGCTACGCCGGCCAGGCGTGGGTCGTGCGCCACGACGCGAGCGCGTCATGACGGACAGAAAAAATAGTATAGCCCGAGCGCTGCACGTTCGCCAAGCAGATGATCCGGCGCCGCCGTCCCCCAGCCTCCGCGCCCATCCGCCTCCGCCGATCACCCGCCGAGCATCCGCCCCGCCAACCACGCGGCGCGGACGGTGTCCGCGTACGAGTTGCAACGGAACGTGTGCGTCTGCCCGGTGCGGAGGCGAACGGTGAAGTCGCGATCGGCGTCGCGGCCCTCGACAACGTGCGGCCAGCCGATGTTGAGACCCGGAGTGCCGAGATAGACAATGCGTCGGTCGGTCAGGAACAGCCGCCCACCGGCGTCGCCCGTGACATCCGGTCTCGAAGCCGTCGCAATCATGTGGCAGATGTCACCATCGACCGCGCGGTGCGTCGTCGCGACGACCGGGAGCGCGCCGCCAGCTTCGACCGATGACTTGAGCGCGGCCAGCTCGATCAAGCCCTCGACCATCTCCAGCTCGAGGTCGACATCGTCGGGAGTCAATCCCAACTCCGCCGGACGTGATCGCAGCGCCGTAAGAACGGGTGCCGCGCTGGCGGTTGCGCGCGCCGCCAGGACTTCGTCGTGGAACCGACGGACCCGCCGCTCGCGCTCGCGCGCATCGGCCCGCGCCGCCCCACCGAAGATCCTGTCGAGAACGGACATAGGAGCGCCCAAAGGAGCAGGACATTCTACTTCACAGGAGCCAGCAGCCAGGAGCCACGAGTCAGGAGTAACATCTTCAGATTCGGTACAACCCCCTTCCCTGGAGTTGACATGCTGAGACGTTGTCCGTTGCTCGTTCTTGGCGGCCTCGTGGTGATCCTGGCCGCCTCCGGCGTGTCGGTCATCGCGCAGACGCCCGCGGCGCCCAAGGCCGCTGCCCCGAAGACGGCGCAGGCACCCAAAGCGCCCGTCGCCGCCGCAAAGGACTTGCTGCCCCCGATCATCGATCGCGATCAGTTCTTCGGCGACCCCGAGATCGCCGGCGCCCAGATCTCGCCCGACGGCACGTTCATCGCTTTCATGAAGCCCTTCAAGGGCACGCGCAACCTCTGGGTGAAGCGCACCGAGGAGCCGTTCGACAAGGCCCGCCCGATCACCGCCGACACCAAGCGGCCGATCCCCGGCTACTTCTGGTCGCGCGACGCGAAGTACATCCTGTTCATCCAGGACCAGGGCGGCAACGAGAACTACAACGTCTACGCCGTCAACCCGAACGACGCGCCGGCGGCCGGCGCGGACGTGCCGACCGCACGCAACATCACCGACGCGAAGAACGTGCGGGCGCAGATCTTCGCCGTGCCGAAGAGCGATCCCGACGCCATCTACGTCGGCCTGAACGATCGCGACCCGGCATGGCACGACCTCTACAAGGTCAAGATCTCGACCGGCCAGCGCACGCTCGTCGCCAAGAACACGGAGCGGATGACCGGGGTGGTCTTCGACCTGAAAGACCAGCTCCGCCTGGTCACACGGTCCACCGAGAACGGCGACACCGAAATCCTGCGTGCCGATCCGGACAACAAGTTCTCGAAGATCTATACGTGCACGGTTTTCGAATCGTGCGGTCCGGTCCGGTTCCACAAGGACGGCCAACGCGTGTACATGGAATCGAACAAGGGCGCGGTCGATCTCGTCCGGCTCGTGCTGCTCGACGTGCAGACTGGCAAGGAAGAGCTCGTCGAAGCCGACCCGATGAACCGGGTGGACCTGGGCAGCGCGGACTTCTCCCAGAAGACGGACGAACTCATCGCGACGATCTACGTCGACGACAAGCCGCGAATCTACTGGAAGGACAAGGGCTTCGAGGCCGATTACACGCTCCTGAAGTCGAAGCTGCCGGGCAGCGAGATCGGCATGGGGTCATCCACGGCGGACGAGCGGCTCTTCATCATCAGCGCGTCGAGCGACGTGGACCCGGGTTCGACGTACTTGTTCGACCGTCAGACCAAGGCGTTGACGCTGCAGTACAAGATTCGCGAGAAGCTGCCGCGCGCCGCGCTGGCGAACATGCAGACGATGCGCTACAAGTCGTCGGACGGCCTCGAGATCCCCGCCTATCTCACGCTGCCCAAAGGCGTCCCTGCCAGGAACCTGCCGATCATCGCCTTCCCGCACGGCGGCCCATGGGGGCGCGACAATTGGGGCTACAGCAGCTTTGCGCAGTTCCTCGCGAACCGTGGCTACGCCGTGCTCCAGCCCAACTTCCGGGGCTCCACCGGCTATGGCAAGAAGTTCCTCGACGCGGGCAACAAGCAGTGGGGCGACAAGATGCAGGACGACATCACGTGGGGCGTCAAGCATCTCGTGGCCCAGGGCATCGCGGATCCGAAACGCATCGGCATCATGGGTGGCTCGTACGGCGGCTACGCGACGCTCGCAGGCGTGGCGTTCACGCCGGATGTGTACGCGGCGGCGGTCTCGATCGTCGGCCCGTCGAACCTGATCACGCTGCTCAACTCGATCCCGCCGTATTGGGAGGCGGGCCGCAAGGTGTTCTACGAGCGCATGGGCGATCCGAAGACGCCGGAGGGCAAGGCGCAGCTCGAGCGTCAGTCGCCGCTCAACTCGGCGGCGAAGATCAAGACACCGCTGATGGTCATCCAGGGTGCCAACGACCCGCGAGTGAACAAGCGCGAGTCGGATCAGATCGTGATCGCGCTGCGCGACCGCGGCTTCCCGGTCGAGTACATCGTCGCGCCGGACGAGGGCCACGGCTTCGCGCGCCCCGTGAACAACATGGCCACGTTCGCCGCCGCTGAGAGGTTCCTCTCGAAGTTCCTCGGCGGGCGCTACCAGGAGTCGATGACGCCGGAAGTGACGGCGCGCCTGAAAGAGCTGACGGTCGATCCGAAGAGCGTGGTGCTGCAGAAGCCGGTGGATGCGACCACGGTCACCACGCCGAAGCCGGCGGTGCCGCTGACGCCTGGCACGTTCAACTACAAGGCGACGATCGCGATCGGTGGCCAGTCGATGGAGATGGCCGTCACCACCGAGATCAAGGAAGAGGGCGACAATCTCGTGGCCGCGGATTCCGCGAAGACGCCGATGGGCGACGTGAGCGACCGCGTGACGCTCGACAAAAAGACGCTGGTGCTGCTGAAGCGCTCGATCTCGCAAGGGCCGGTCACGATCGACATTGCCGTGAAGGACGGCAAGGCCACGGGCGAGCTGAAGATGAGCGGGCAGACCCGGCCGATATCCGTGGACATCGGCGGAGACCTGTTCGGCGACGGTGCCGGCTCCTACCAGGTCATCGCGACGTTGCCGCTCGCGCCCGGGTACAAGACGTCGTTCCGAAACCTGGACGTGCAGACGCAGAAAGCTCAAGTCGTCCAACTCGAGGTCACCGGCAGCGAGTCGGTGACGGTGCCGGCCGGGACGTTCGACGCCTTCAAGCTCGAGTTGACCGTCGGCGACGGCGGCGGCAAGACGACGGTGTGGGTGGCGAAGGAGAGCCGGAAGGTGCCGAAGTTCGTCGGCGTCCGCCCGCAGATGCAGGGGGCGACGATCACGACGGAGCTGCAAAAGTAAGGATGAAGGATGAAGGATGAAAATCGGTCCTTCCTACTTCATCCTTCCTCCTTCCTACTTCATCCTTTCTTACTGTATCGTGCTCCGTCGCGCGTTCGCTGGGCGACGGCTTCCAGGAAGCTGTCGGCGGGCGTGCCGTCTGGTTGCACGCCGTGCTTCGCGCGGATGCGGGCCGCAATCTCCTCGGCGGTCTTCTCTCGAACCTCGAGGTCCAGGTCGAAGCGGCGGTGAAGATAGGTCTCGACGAGGAGCAGTTCATCGGAAGAAATCTCGGTGGGGCCGGAGCCGGACGTGGTACCGGCAGCGCTCGCGCCCGGCCCCACGGAGTAAGGCTTGATGTCTTCTTCGCTCTTGTCGTGAACGACCACGGTGCCGGCGACGTAGTCGCCCAAACGCCGGTGCTGGGTGCTGATCAGCATCGAGATCAGCGCGACGCCGTAGAGCCCTGGGATGCCGTCCACCGCGCGCATCAGATTCCGCGCAATGGACTCGAACGCGTTGATGGGCCGGCCGGTGTCCTTGATCACGCGGATGCCGGCGTAGCGCTTGCCCGGTGTCTGTCCCTTCCAGACGGCCTCGAAGAAGGCGAAGTAGCCCCAGTACAGGCAGAACACGCCGAAGACGACGACGGCAGGGGCGAACGAGCCGAAAACCCCACCGAGCATTCCGCCGAACAGTCCTCCTGTCACCAGCAGAGCCGCGCCCAGCACCAGCGCCAGGAACGCCAGCACTTGCAGTAGAGTATCGATGGCAATGGCCAGGAACCGGCTGCCGATGCCGGCGAGCTGCAGTTCGAGCGCAATCTGCTCGGGCGTGTCGATTTGCAACTGATCGGTCGGATGCACCTGTGATCTCCACCAGCTGGCTGGACAAACGCAAGCCCTACTGGGAACGACTCGAGACGCTGCTCGATGCGGCGGCCAAGAGCGGCCTGGCGTCGCTGACGCGCGCCGAACTCCAGGAACTCGGACTGCTGTATCGGCAGACGGCGGCGGACCTCGCAGCGATTCGCGAGGACCCGAGCTCACCCCACTTCGCGCGGTACCTCAACCAGTTGCTCGCACGGGCCCACAATACCATCTACTCGGCCCAGCGCGGGAGCCCGCTCGCCCTCGTCCACTTCTTCGTGAAGACGTATCCGCGCGTCGTGCGGGAGAACCTGGACTACGTGCTGGCCGCGATTCTGCTCTTTGCCGCCGGGGCCGTCGTCGGCGCCGTGATGACGTGGCAGGATCCGGACTTCAAGGTGAGGGTGCTCGGGCCGCAGCTCG
>DASXVO010000027.1 GCA_036504215.1 Vicinamibacterales bacterium
GGCGGGCGTGACCGCCGGCCGACCGCTGCACGCCGACCCTAACTTGGCTTTCTTCCGGCGGCCAGGCGCTCGCCGGTTTGCGGACGCGCGGACTGGGCAATCAACGCTGGCCCTTGCGCCGTCGTTCCCACCAACCGCCCAAGCAGCGTCACGAACTCGTCGGTGCTCAGATGGGCGCTCTCGCCAGGCCCGAACGTATGGACGAGCGAGCGGGCCAGCTCTTCCAATGGGTGATTCCAGAAGCTCCGTGGGCTCATAGGGTTCGCTCCGCCGGGGTCCTCACTGACTAGGCTATAAGCAAGAGCGATGCCTATTTGATACTTGCCGAAATCCTCAGAAAACATGGTGGGTCAGGTGGTGCGAGGCGGTCGGCAGACCGACACTCCCTGTCAAGGAAGAGTTGCCGCAAGAGGTCAGGCTGGCTCTATCCGCCTCGGGTGTGCATCTCGAGATGGGGATTGTGCTTGAGGGTCACGGTCGGGATGAACACTCCGCGTTCCCGTTCGGCGAGCCGAACCTCGGCGCCGCGATCGACGCGTCCCTGCCAGGC
The DNA here is from genome assembly GCA_036504215.1 of Vicinamibacterales bacterium. Taxonomy (NCBI): domain Bacteria; kingdom Pseudomonadati; phylum Acidobacteriota; class Vicinamibacteria; order Vicinamibacterales; species Vicinamibacterales bacterium. The sequence continues at coordinate 551 of DASXVO010000027.1, forward strand.
TCCCCGGATCGTCTGGGCGACGGCCGAACTTCCAGCACCGGTCCGCAGAGGACGCCGCAAGTCGAGTCCTTCGGCCGCGTACAGACACATGAACCAGACGCCGTCGGCCGTCAACCGTGAGCGGTCGCACGTGCCGCAGAACGGTGTCGTGGTCGATGCGATGACGCCGATGACCGTCCCATCGGGCAGGCGGAACCGATCCGCCGGCGCCCAGACCGTCTCCTCGATTGGCTCGGCGCTGCCGTAGTGCGCAGCCAGACGCCTGAGCATCTCCTCGCGCGGCACCACCTTGTCGGTGGACCAGCGCGTCGCCCCGCCCACATCCATGTACTCGATGAAGCGCACCTCGGCGCGGTGGGTCTTCGCGTACTCAATCAGCGGGACCATCTCGTCATCGTTCACGCCGCGCATGACCACGGTATCGATCTTCAGGCCGTCGAACAGCGGGGCAGCGGCCTCGATGCCGGCGAGCACGCGATCGTGCGTGGTCAGGCGGGTGAGGGCGGTGAACCTGTCGGGGCTGAGCGTGTCGAGGCTGACGGTCAGCCGCATCAGGCCCGCGTCCTTCAGGGGCGCCGCCTGGCGGGCGAGCAGGACGCCGTTGGTCGTGAGCGCGAGATCGGTCAGCCTCGCGCTCGAGGCGAGCAGGCGCACGAGGTCCGGCAGGTCGCGCCGAAGCAGCGGTTCACCGCCGGTGAGGCGCACCTTGTCCACACCGAGGTCGGCGAACAGCGCGACCAGCGTCGCGATCTCCTCGAACGTGAGGAGGTCCTCCTTGGGCAGCCACGCGTACTCCTCCTCCGGCATGCAGTACTGGCAGCGGAGGTTGCAGCGGTCCGTGACCGAGACACGCAGGCTGCGAAGGGGTCGGCCGAGCCGATCGACGAGTGACATCCCCTCGATCTTAACTCAGAGAGACCGTTCCGAGGCGACGGCCGAGTGGCCGAGCTACGGTCTGGCCCTCGAACTTCGGGTCCCATCGGCCGGGGATTCGGGTGCCGCAGGCGGGGCACGCGCCGTCTGGCGTCAGGCGGTAGCGGCGAATCAGGTAGGCGAAGCGTTCGATGAGAATCTCATGGCACGACGGGCAGGTCGTGTCCTCGCACCCGCCGACCGAGCCGGGCATGTTGCCGGCGTAGACGTAGGTGAGTCCGGCAGCCCGACCAATGTCCACGGCCCTGAGCAGCATGTCGACCGTCGTGTCCCCCGTGCCGCTCATCCGGTAATCCTCGTGGTAGGCCGAGACGTGCCACGGAATGTTGGGGGAGACGCCGGCCAGAAACGCCGCCAGGCGCGTCAACTCGGCATCCGAATTGTTGAAGCCCGGTACGAGCAGCGTCACGACCTCCAGCCACAGCCCCATGGCGTGGGCCCGCCGGATCGTGTCAAGGATCGGCTCGAGACGTCCGCCGAGACTCCGGTAGTGCTTGTCGTCGAAACCCTTCAGATCGATCTTGAAGAGATCGATCCAGGGCCGGAGGTACTCGAGCACCTCGGGCGTCCCGTTGCCATTGGAGACGAAGCCGGTGACCAGGCCGGCCTGCCTGGCGTGCTTGAAGATCTCCACCGCCCACTCGGTCGTGATCAGCGGTTCGTTGTAGGTGCTGACGATGGCCTTGGCGCCGGAGCGGACGGCGTCTTGGACCAGCGCCTCGGGCGAGGCGGTCTGCGCGTGGAGCGAGGCGTTGGGGTCGCGGAGCGCCTGCGAGGTGACCCAGTTCTGGCAGTACCCGCAGTGGAGATCGCACCCGAGCATGCCGAAGCTGTAGGCGAGCGCGCCGGGATAGGCATGGAAGAAGGGCTTCTTCTCGATGGGGTCGCACTGGGCGCTGCTCACGTAGCCCCAGGGCACCATCAAGCGACCGTTCCGGTTGAACCGGACCTTGCACACGCCCTGCGCGCCGTTGGGGATTGGACACCGATGTCCACACGCGAAGCATCGCGTCCAGTCTCCGTTGTACGTCTCGTACAACTCGCCTTCCCTCGTGCGCCGCGCCAGTTCGTCGGCCAACGATCTCATGCTGCCTTCTGACTCCTGCCCAAGTTCACCTCGGTGCCGCCCGCGGAACAATCTCCGAGAACTGAATGTTGAGGATCGGATAGCGTGCCCACTCGCGGTAGTTGAAGTGCCACCACTCGTTCGGCTCGACCGTGAACCCCTCGGTTTCCATCGCGGCCTTCAGCCGATCTCGCGCGATGCGCTGCTGGTCAGTGCCGCCGGTGTACGTCGGGTAGGCCCGCGGCGACATCTCGTCGTAGACGCTCGGCATCTCGGCCTCGCGACCGGTCGCAAGGTCGTACAGGGACAGGTCCACGGCGCAGCCGCGGTTGTGCTTGGAGCCCTTCGTCGGATCGGCGACGAACTCCCGCTTGTCGGGCGGCGTCACGTCCCAGAAGATCTTCGTCACCGACCAGGGCCTGTAGCCGTCGTAGACCAGCAACCCGAATCCCTGCTTCCTGAGCGCGGCATTGACGCGGACGAGCGCCTCGGCGGCCGGGCGCTGGAGCAGCGCCCGCGCCTCGGGGTAGACCGGGCGGCCGGCGAGGTTGTTCGGCGTGGCGTAACGGATGTCGAGATGGATGGTCGGGTCGAGTGCGACCAACTCGACCAGGTCCGAGTCCAGGATCTCTGCTGCGTCGCGACGCGGAAACTCGGCCGGAACGGCCACCTGGGCGCTGGCCACCGCGGCCAGCAGGAGGCCGGCCGCGACGAGGACGAGCAGGACTTTGCGCATGCGCCTAGGATACTGCTAATCTCTCACGCCATGACACGGACCACCACGCCGGTTCCGGCTCTGGCTCAGCGTCTGGTCTCGCTCGACGTCTTTCGGGGCATCACGATGGCGTCGATGGTCATCGTCAACAACCCGGGCGACTGGGGCAATGCCTACTGGCCGTTGCTCCATGCCGAGTGGAACGGCTGGACGCCGACGGATCTCATCTTTCCATTCTTCCTGTTCATGGTCGGCGTCTCCATGACGCTGTCCAAGGCCACCACGGGACCGGGATGGCGCATCGTCCGGCGCGGCGTGATGATCATGGCGCTTGGATGGTTCCTCGGTGGGTTCCCCTACTTCGACCTGACGAAACTCAGACTGCCGGGAGTGCTCGTGCGGATCGGACTCTGCTACCTGGCGGCGGCGGGGATCTTCCGCCTCACGTTGCCTCGTGGCGATCGCGACGACCGGCGTCACGCGCGCAGGCTTGGAGCCTGGGTCGCGGGCCTGACGCTCGGATACTGGGCGCTCATGGTGCTGATGCCCTATCCGGGGCACGCGCCTGGTGACCTTACGCCGGCTGGCAATCTGGGTGCGTTCATCGACCGCGCGCTGCTCGGCCGGGCGCACATGTGGGGACGGCGTCCTTGGGACCCCGAAGGACTGTTGAGCACGCTGCCGGCGATCGCAACGACGTTGATGGGGCTCATGACCGGGTTCTGGCTCCGAGCCCCGGCGGAGGGACGAACGAAGGCGCTGCTGATGGCCGCGGCTGGAATTGCGGCGATGGCCATCGGGGCCCTGTGGGATCTGGCGTTTCCGATCAACAAGAACCTCTGGACCAGTTCCTACGTGTTCTTCACCGGTGGCGCCGGGATGGCAGGCCTGGCCGCCTGCTACTGGGTCATCGACGTCGAGGGCTGGCGTTGGTGGACCAAGCCGTTCGTCATCCTCGGCGTCAACGCGATCGCCCTGTTCATGCTCGCCGGCCTCAGCGCAAAGCTGCTGATCCTGATCAAGATGACCGACGCGGCGGGGAAACGGATCTCGCTTCAGAGCCTGATGTACGCACGGGGGTACGAGCCGTTCCTCGAGCCGAAGAACGCCTCACTGCTGTTCGCGCTGACCTACGTGGTGGCGCTGTATCTGGTTCTGTGGTTGATGTATCGACGGAGGATCTTCCTGAAGGTATAGCGGGCGACTGAGTCGGGCTGGTCTGGATGGCTCCTTCACGTTCAGCTTGATCGCAACCGCCTCCAGCCGCCATACTCCGTAGGCGACACGGGGAGGATTCATGACGGAACGCGAGACCTTCGGCCTAGAACTGCGCCGCACCAGGGAGCGACGTGGTCTGACGCTCAACGAGATTGCCGAGAAGACGAAGGTCAAGACGTCGCTGTTTGCCGGACTCGAGCAGAACGATCTGTCGCGATGGCCCGCCGGGATCTTCCGTCGCGGGTTCGTCAGGAGCTATGCGGAGGCCATCGGGCTCGACCCGGAGGAAGTCGTCTCGCGGTTCGTGCGGTTGTTTCCCGAGACCACCGGTGAACCGGTGAACTCGGCTGTCCAGTCGGCCGACCCGCGCACCCAGGTCGAGGTTCCCGCGCTGCGCCTGGTGCTCGACCAGCCGCAGCCCGTCGAGCACGGGCGATCCCTGGCTCGGGCCGAGCGCCGTCTCGTGGCGGGCGCGATGGACATCGGTCTGGCACTCGTGCCCGCGGTACTCATCGCGCTGTGGCTCGGACGCGAGTGGTTCTGGGCGACGGCGGCCTGCGTCGGGCTGGCGGGCCACGTGACGGCGCTCTGCGCCACCGGTAGCACCCCGGGAACGTGGCTGCTGCTGCGCGAACCGGCTCCGATCGACGCGCTGCCGGCGCCTGTTGCCCCTGTAGCTCGACGCGTGGACACGATGCCGCCGGCCCAGCCTGCGCCCCGGCGTCACTCGCTCCGACAGGTGCCCGCGCGGACACAGGTTCGGTCACACCGCCTTCCTCACTAGCCAACGGCTGCGCGATGGCGACCACGCCTCCCGATGACATCGAAGCTACCCCGGGCACAGAGGACACCCGCGTCGTGTTCGGCCTGCCTCGCCCCGTCTGGCTGCTCGGCCTGACGAGCCTCTTCACTGACACCGCGAGCGAGGCGATCTACCCGCTGCTTCCGCTCTACCTCACGCGCGTGCTGGGCGCCGGGGCAGCGTCGCTCGGCCTGATCGAGGGATTTGCCGAGGCCGCCAACAGCCTCCTCAAGATCGTGTCAGGGTACTTGTCGGACCGATGGCAGACGCGGCGGCCGATCGTGATCGCCGGCTACAGTTTGTCGTCGGCCGTCCGCCCGCTGATTGCGCTGGTGTCATCCTGGCCGCAGCTGTTCGTTGTGCGGTTCATGGATCGAGTGGGGAAGGGCGTGCGCGGCGCACCGCGCGACGCGCTGCTCGCCGCCTGCGCCACGCCGTCGACGCGAGGACGGATCTTCGGATTCCATCGGGCGATGGACCACGTCGGTGCCGTGGCCGGCCCGCTGCTTGCCTCGCTGTTCCTGTGGGTCTACCCGGGGCGCTACCGTTGGCTGTTCGCGCTCACGATCATCCCAGGCGCGCTCGCGGTGGCGATGCTCTTCAAGGTGCCCAAGGACCAGGCGTCTGACACCGCGACGTCGTCGCCCGGCGTGAGACCCACGCTCGTGCCGCCTGGCTGGAGAGGTTTGCCGCGGAGTTACTTCACGCTGCTGGCGGTGCTGCTCGTCTTCGCCCTCGGGAATTCGGCCGACTCGTTCCTGCTGTTGCGCCTGACCGACGAGGGAGTCAGGCCGGTGTTCATTCCATTGCTCTGGGCGCTCCTGCACGTGGTGAAGGCGCTCATGTCGGTGTGGGGCGGTGTGAAGTCGGATCGCTGGGGCCGTCGCTTCGTCATCGGGAGCGGGTGGATTGTCTATGCGCTGGTCTACGCCGGTTTCGCCGCCAGCAACTCCGTGGCCACGCTCGTGACCTGGTTCCTCGTCTACGGACTCTACTACGGGCTTTCGGAGGGCACCGAGAAGGCCCTGATTGCCGACCTCGCGCCGGCCGACCTCCGCGGAACGGCTTTCGGCATCTACAACGCGGCCCTTGGCATCGGATCGCTGCTGGCGAGCGTCGCCTTCGGTCTCGTGTGGAAGATGGTGAGCCCGACTGCCGCGTTCGGTGTCGGTGCGGTGCTGGCCATCCTTGCCACGTTCATGCTGTTTGCGTTCATCCGCGAACCGCGGACGGTTTGAGATGCTGATGACCTGGCGGGCATGGATGCCCGCCGCCACTGCCTCGTGAGCAGCGCTGCCGCCCGAGTGGTGCTGCCGTCCGCGTGGCGCTGCCGTCCGGGTGGCGCTGCCGCCCGCGCGGCGCTGCCGCCCGCGTGGCGCTGCCGCCCGCGTGGCGCTGCCGCCCGAGTGGCACGGGCGTCCGAGTGGCACGGGCGTCCGAGTGGCACGGGCGTCCCGCCCGTGCTCATCGTATAATCGATCTCCTGCATGAAACGAATTCTCGTCACCAATGACGATGGCGTGCGCTCCGCGGGAATCAAGGCGCTCGCCGACGCGCTCGCACCCCTCGGCCAGGTGTTTGTCGTCGCGCCCAGCCGCGAGGCGAGTGCTGTTGGCCACGCGCTGACGCTGCACCACCCACTCAGGCTCGAGCACCTCTCCGACTCCACCTACGCGCTCGACGGCACGCCGACCGACTGCGTGAACATCGCCGTGGCCGCGGTACTGCGGGGTCTTCCGGATTTGGTCGTATCGGGCATCAACAAGGGGCTCAACGTCGGCGACGATGTGACGTACTCCGGGACCGTGTCAGGCGCGCTCGAGGCCGCGCTGCTCGGTGTGCCGGGGATTGCCGTGTCGCTGCAGCAGGGGGCGGGCGAGTGGGACTTTCACGCGGCGGCCCGAGTCGCGCGGTTGGTCGCCGAGCCCGTGTTGGCGAAGGGGTTGCCGGCGCGCACGTTCCTGAACGTGAACGTTCCGCGTGTCGATCCGAAGGGAATTCGCCTGACCGTGCAGGGCAAGCGGAATCACTCGACGACCGTCAGCGAGCGGCGCGACCCGCGAGGGCGACCGTACTACTGGATCGGCGAAGGAGAGGACGAGTGGATGCCGAACGGCGAGTCGGACCATGAAGCGATCCGCGCGGGCTACGTGTCGCTGACGCCGTTGCAGTCCGATCTGACCGCGCACGATGCCGTCGGTTTCGTAAAAGGCCTTGGCCTCGAGCGGGAGGCTGGGTTAGAATAGTTTTTCTGCGGTCGGGGCGTGGCTCAGCCTGGTAGAGCACTCGGTTCGGGACCGAGGGGTCGGTGGTTCGAATCCACTCGCCCCGACCAATTTCAGCCATATTATCCAATTCTCTCGGCAACGGCCCGGTGGAACATCGCCGGGCCGTTTTTCGTCGTGCCCTCCGCCCGCCGTCGGGATCGGCGCGTCGGCCGTGCCTTCCGGCGGACGCCGACTCTGCGCGCTTCCTCTCCTGGCCATGGAGGCTTCGGGGACTCGGCGATTCGGATGCCGGCGGCGATTTCGACGTGACGCCCCTGCCGCGTGATGCTATGCTTTGTTGTGTAAAGTCATTTGCATTGGGCGGCCGCCCCATCCAGGAGCGTCACAGGCGTGCGAATCCCGATAGCCTCGTCGTTGTTCGAACGCGTGCCCGACGATCCCTTCTACCTGCCGCGCCGTCCGCTGTGGCTGCCGCCGGACATGGTCCAGCCGCCCGAGTGGCCCCGATCGCGTGGCCCGACGCACATCGCCCCTCGCCACGCGCTGCTCCTGAATCCCTTCTATCCGAAGGATCCGCACGGCAGCTTCGGCAAGCACGTGCTGACGCCGTCGCTCGCCCTGACGAGCCTCGCCGCGGCCACGCCCCCGCCTTGGCAGGTCGATTACTGGGACGAGAACCTGCTCCAAGGCGTGCCCCGGCTCGGAGGCCTGCCGGAAGTCGTGGGCATCACGGTCCACCTGACCTTTGCCGCGCGCGCCTACGAGCTGGCCCGGTGGTTTCGCGATCGGGGCAGCAAGGTGATTCTCGGCGGCCTGCACGTCCAGTCCTGTCCCGACGAGGCCGCACCGCACGCTGACGCGATCGCGCTCGGCGACGGTGTCCAGGTCTGGCCGACAATTCTTGGCGACATCGAGCGTGGCACGCTGCGGCCCCGCTACGTGGCATCTTACGAGAGGGACTTCGATCTCGATCCTCCGCCTCGCCACGATCTCGCCCCTCGCTCGAGCTTCCTGACGACGACCAGCCTCATCGCCACCCGGGGCTGCCGCAATCGCTGCGGATTCTGCTACCTGTCCACCGACGGCCTCCGTGTGCCGTATCGCATGCGCAGCGTGGACGCCGTCTGTCGCGAGATCGAAGCCAACGGCCAGCCGTACGCGGTGTTCATCGACAACAACCTCGGCGCCCACGGCGAGTACCTGTCGGCGCTGTGCTGCGCGCTGGAGAGATCGAGAGTCATCTGGAGCGCGGCCGTGACGCTGGACGTGACAGACGATCCGCGCCTGGTTCGCGAGATGGCCCTCGCGGGCTGTACTGCCGTCTTCATCGGATTCGAATCGCTTACGGACGACAACCTCATCGCCCTCCGCAAGCGTGGGCCCCGCGCCGAGGAGTACGCCAGGCGCGTGCGGGTGCTTCACGACCACGGCATTGCAGTGAACGGCAGCTTCGTGCTCGGCTTCGACGGCGACGGCACGGAGGTATTCCAGCAGACCGCGGACTGGATCGACGCCAATCGGCTCGAATGCGCCACCTTTCACGTACTGACGCCGTACCCGGGCACGCCCCTGTTTCGCCAGCTGGACGCGGAAGGTCGGCTGCTCCACCGCGACTGGTCGAAGTACGACACCGCACACGTCGTCTTCCGCCCCAAGCAGATGACGGCCGAGCAACTGGCGCTCGGCTACGACTGGCTCTACCGGCGGTTGTTCTCCCCAGAATCGGTCTGGCGTCGGCGCCCTCAGGAGGCGACGGCGGTTCTGCCGTACCTGGCGATGTCCCTCCTCTACAAACGCTCGAACCGCCTCTGGCGATTCCTGATCAAGCGGCGGCTCGTACACGCGGTCTGGCGTCCGTTCGTGGAGTGGACACGGCTATGCCACCTCGTGCGGCGCCGCCGCCTCGCCCTGAGCGTTGAGCCGCGAGCACCGCGCGGCAGTCAGCCGCAATCGACCTCGATGGCACCATTCACCACGCGGACCGGGTAGCAGCGCACGCCCTCCTCGGCCGGTGGTTCCAGCACGGCACCATTGGTGACATCGAATGCGGCGCCGTGTAATGGGCACGTGACGACCTGGCCGAGCAACTCGCCCTCCGACAGTACCCCGCCGGCGTGCGGGCATTCGTTGGCGATGGCGAAGTAGCGCTCGCCGACCCGGCAGATCAGTATCTCCCGGCCGTTCACGCGAAGTCCCCGCATCTGCCCTGCGGCCAGCGATCCCGCCTCGGCAACCTTCACGAAGCCGGGCGTGCCGGGCGTGGCTGCGGACGTCGCGCGGGCCTGAGAGCCGGCGTACCCGGCAAACTCCTCGGCGAACACGCGCTCGGGGTCTGCCCCTGCATCGAGCACGGTCTTGGTCGCAGCCGCCACAAGGCCGGGCGGACCCGCGATATAGAAGGTCGGCGCGGCGATGTCCCCGACGTGATCCCGCAGGAAGTCGGCGCTCACCGTCCGACGCTCACCCGCCCAGGGCTGCCCGGACGTGCCGGCGTCCGTCATCGTCGGCACGTACGTGAATGCCGGGTGGGCCTGGGCCATGCGCGCGAACTCTGCGTGATACGCGGCTCCCTCGGGCGTGCGATTCGAGTAGATCAGCGTGATCCGGTACGGCAGGCCCCGGGCGATGGCGTCGAGCACCATGCTGCGAAACGGCGTGATGCCGATGCCGCCCGCGATGAACACCACCAAGGTCTGGGCCGGACGGAGCGCGAACGTCCCGGCAGGGCCGATCAAGCTGACCGGCGTGGCGAATGGCGCCTCCGCCAGACTCCGCTTCAGTGCGCTGCCGGTCATCCGCGTGGCGATCGCCAGCCGCTCCGCGTCCTGGGGCGACGAGGCAATCGAGAAAATCCGGCTGTTGCCCTTCTCGTCGCTGTAGAGCGGGTCGGTCAGCGCGATCGTCACGTGCTGGCCGGCGACGTAGTCCAGCCCCTCGGGCCGCTCGAAGGTGAACGCGAGGGTGCCTTGTGCAACTTCGACGCGGTCGATCAAATGAGTCGTGAATTTCGGCATCTCGACCTCCGGTGAACGATCACCGCCTCCTTCCGTCGACTTCGCAACCATTCCACCCGAGCGTGGCGCGCCGCGAGCTGAGGGAGCCGGTGCCGGGGAACCCGCCGCCCAGGACTGCGCTGCCGCCGAAAACGAGCCAGAAGGTGCCGATGAATCGAGCGAAAGCGCGACGGGACAGGGGCATGGGACACGCTCCCTTTTCAAAGCGAGTATTTGGTACGGGACGTGCGCCGCCTACCGTAGCACAGTCAGAGTCCTGACGCCGCACTGTCGGTGGACCGGCTGCGCCTGCAAGAATCCGGCGCCTCCCCGTTCTCAGAACATAGGAGGTTGACATGACCGGAACATCCCGCACGCTCGTTGCACTTGCCGCCCTCTCCCTGCCGCTCTCCATGAGTCCCGAGGCCCATCCCATTCCCGCCTGTCCGCCCGCCTTCCGCATGGAGGTGCTGGTCGACGGCCGGGCGGTCCCCGAGTACCGGGCGAACGATGCGCGTTATGTCGAGGCGCTGAAAGGAAAGGAGTACGCGATTCGCCTCCACAACCCGCTGCCAGTTCGGGTTGGTGTGGCACTCTCGGTCGATGGTCTCAACACGATCGATGCGCGCCGGACGACCCCACAGGAGGGGCGCAAGTGGATCCTCGACCCTGGCGAGACGATCACGATCGCGGGTTGGCAGACGTCGATGCAGCAGGCGCGCCGCTTCTACTTCACGTCGGAGGAGAACTCCTACGCGACACGGCTCGGCCAGCCGGGTAACCAGGGGGTGATTACGACCGTGTTCTTCCGCGAGCGGACCCCGATCCAGGTGGTTCCCATCGAGGCCGACACCGCCAAGGAGCGTCGCGACGCGCCATCGGCGCCAGCGCCGACGCGGCAGGCGGCGGCAGGGGGCGCTTCGGCCAATGCGATGCCGAAGGCCGAGGCAGCCGCGCCTCCGGCCGACGAATATGCCGCAACGGGAATCGGTGACCGCACAGGCCACCAAGTTCGCCTGGTCCACCTCGATCTGGAGTCGACACCGGCGGCAACGCTGACCGTGCACTACGAGTTTCGCGCGCAACTCGTGCGCCTGGGCATCCTGCCCCCGACCATCGTCGACGATCCGCTCGCGCGCCGCCGCCATGCGACCGGCTTCGCGCCCGGATTCTGCCCGGACGTGAAATAACGGCGCGCCGTTCGTGTAGGATCGTCGCCAGCCATGCGAATCTACCTAGCCTGCACTGTGCGCGGCAACCGGGGCGGTCTAAACGCCGCCCGCCGGCTGGCTGCGCACCTGGAATTCCGGGGCCACGAGATCCTCACCTCGCACCTGCTCGGCGACGACGTCGAGCAGGCCGAGGCGGCGCTGTCCGAGCGCGAGGTGTTCGAACGCGATGTGCGCTGGCTCGATGCCTGCGACGTGCTCATCGCCGAAGCGTCGGGTTCGAGCTATGGCGTCGGGTTCGAGGTGGGATACATCACCGGCCGTGCGGCCCTCACCGGTCAGCGCGTCCTGCTGCTGTTCGACGCCGTCCGCCACGGCGCCATCTCGCGAATGGCATCCGGAAACACGCACTCTGCCTGCGCGATACTGGCGTACCACGACGTGGACGAGATTATCGCCTTCCTTGACCGGCACCTATCACCATCGGACAAGCTCATAGGGTAGAGCCCGAGCCACGCCGGCCTCATTGCCTCTTCGCGGCGCGAGGCCCGCCCCGTTCTGACCGGGTGCGCTTCCAGTCTGTGCCTCGCTGCGCCGGGCGGCTCGCGCAGGCCGGCAGGGTGCCTGACCCGAGCCGTGGTAGTGTGAGCGGGTACTCGAAAGGAGTTCCGCGATGCGTGCGATTCTGTCTGCGATCCTGGCCGGTTGTGTCCTTGCCCTCGCCGCCCTGTCGGCCACGCGCGGCGTGGCCGTCGTTGTCCATGCGCAAGCGTCGGCGTCGGCGACGGGGTACGATGCCGCGTTCTTCGGCGACCTGAAATGGCGGAACATCGGGCCGAATCGAGGCGGGCGGGCGATTGGCGTCGCCGGCTCGACCGCGAGGCCGCTCGAGTACTACTTCGGCGCGACCGGCGGCGGCCTGTGGAAGACGACCGACGGCGGCACGACCTGGAAGCCAGTGACCGACGAACATCTCCGCACGTCGTCGGTCGGTGCGGTTGCTGTCGCGGAGTCGAGTCCGGACACGGTGTTCATCGGGATGGGTGAAACCGAACTGCGGGGCGACGTCATCCAGGGAGACGGGATCTACAAGTCGGTGGACGCGGGCAAGACCTGGAAGTCCTCCGGCTTGGCCGACAGCCAGAACATCGCGCGCATCCGCGTGCATCCAACCGACGCGAACCGCGTGTACGCCGCGGCGCTCGGGCACACGTATGGACCGAACGCCGAGCGCGGTGTCTTCCGCTCCACGGATGGCGGCGCGACCTGGAAGAAGATCCTCTTCCGCGACGAGAGGACTGGGGCCGTCGATCTGTGCCTGGATCCGTCGAACCCACAGGTGGTGTACGCCGCGCTCTGGGAGGTGTTCCGCACGCCGCATTCGCTGTCGAGCGGCGGCCCGGGAAGCGGTCTGTTCAAGTCGACTGACGGCGGCGACTCCTGGACCGAGATCTCTCGCAATTCGGGATTGCCAAAGGGCACGCTGGGCAAGATCGGTGTGGCGGTGGCTCCCGGCGGATCCAACCGTGTCTACGCCATCGTCGAGGCCGAGGAAGGGGGAATCTTCCGGTCGGACGATGGCGGAGCCACGTGGACGAAGGCGAACGACGCGCGGCGCTTCCGTCAGCGCGCGTTCTACTACAGCCGGATCTACGCCGATCCCAAGGAGCGCGACCGCCTCTATGTGCTCAACACCGGTCTCTACAGATCGGCGGATGCCGGGAAGACCTGGAAGTCGATTCGGGTTCCGCACGGCGACAACCACGACCTCTGGGTCGCGGCCAATGACCCCCAGCGGATGATCAACGGCAATGACGGGGGCGGCAACGTCAGTGTGAATGGCGGCGAGACCTGGACGGGACAGCGCTATCCAACTGCTCAGATGTACCACGTTACGACGACTGCTCACGTGCCGTATCACGTGTGCGGCGCGCAGCAGGACAACAGCACCGCATGCGTGCCGAGCACGGGCAACGGCGACGAGTTCTACGAGGTCGGTGGGGGAGAGAGCGGGTACATCGCGGCCGATCCGCGAAATCCTGGCGTGTTCTACGCGGGCAGCTACGGTGGCCTGCTCACGCGTCTCGACCGGCGGACAGGACAGATGCGGCAGATCAACGTGTGGCCGGAGAACCCGATGGGTCATTCGTCGAACGCGATGAAGGAACGGTTCCAGTGGACGTTCCCCATTGTGTTCTCGGCGACGGATCCGCGCGTGCTCTACGCGGGATCGCAGCACCTGTGGAGAACGACGAACGAGGGTCAGAGCTGGGAGCAAATCAGCCCCGACCTCACGCGGGCGGATCCGGCGACGATGGGGCCGTCGGGTGGGCCGATCACCCTCGACCAGACCGGCGTCGAGACCTACGCGACGATCTTCACGATTGCGCCATCGCGGAAGGACGGTGACACGATCTGGACGGGGAGCGATGACGGCGTCGTGCAGGTCACGCGTGACGCGGGCAGGACGTGGAACAACGTGACGCCTCCTGACCTTCCGCCCTTCGCCCGGATCAGCCTCATCGAGGCGTCGCCGCACAAGCCCGGCACGGCGTATGTCGCTGCCAACCGATATCAGCGCGACGACCGCGCACCGTACTTCTACCGCACGGACGACTTCGGCCGTTCGTGGACCACGATCGTCACGGGCATCGCCGACGGTGACTTCGCACGGGCGATTCGCGAGGACATCGTGCGTCCCGGCCTGCTCTACGCGGGGACCGAACAAGGGATCTACGCGTCGTTCGATGATGGCGCGCACTGGCAGTCGTTGCGCCTGAACCTCCCGGTGACGCCGGTGCACGACATTGCGGTCACCGAGAACGACATCGTGCTGGCGACGCACGGGCGTTCGTTCTACCTCCTCGAGCGGATTGGCGTGCTGCGCCAGTTGACGCCGGCCGTCGCGCAGGCGTCGGGACATCTGTTCACACCTCAGGATGCCGTGCGGTCGGTCAACCGCGGCGTCGCGGTCGACTACTACCTGAAGCAGGCGGCCGAGAAGGTCACCATCGACATTCTCGATGGCGACGGGCGCCTCGTGCGGTCGTTCACCGGAACGCCAGACGTCGAAAAGAAGGAGAAGAAGGACGAGGCCGGCGACGAGGAGGAGTACTTCCGCACGCCCGAACCGAAGGTGCCGGTGAAAGCGGGGATGAATCGGTTCGTCTGGGACATGCGGTACCCAGGGCCGGTGCCGATCCCGAAGATGATCCTGTGGGCGGCAGGCCCGCGCGGGCCGACGGCGCTTCCTGGACGCTATCAGGTGCGGCTGACCGTCGCGCAGGCCGGCGCGTCGAACGGCGCCGGTCCGATGGTGGCGTCGTTTGCCATCCGCAGGCACCCGTTGCTGACATCGGTGGCCGACGTGGACCTCCAGCAGCAGTTCGCCCTGGCGATGCAGGTTCGCGATGCCGTGACGCGGGCGGACGAGACGGTGTTGCGGATCCGCTCGATCAAGGAGCAGGTGCACGACCGCTCCGGCAAGGCGAAGAACTCGAAGCTCACGGCCGCGGCGGCTGCACTGACGTCCAGGCTGACGGAGATCGAGGGAGAGATCTACCAATATCGGAACCAGAGCAGCCAGGATCCACTGAACTTTCCGATCAAGCTGAACAACAAGCTCGCGGCGCTGCTCGGCGTGGTGGAGAGCGCGGATGGCCGTCCGACCGAGCAGAGCTACGCGGCGTTCAAGGACCTCACCGTGAGGCTCGATGCGGAGGTTGTGAAGCTGGAGACCATCGAGAAGAGGGACATCCCGGCCTTCAACGCCCTGGTGGCGCGAGCGAAGCTCCCGCCGATCACGGTGCAATGAAGGCGCGGGACTCCGCTAGTTGCGAAGGTGGAACGGCACGCTGGTCACGATGGTGTTCGGCCTGAACAGGAGCGCGGCCTTGATGAGGAGTGCGTTCTGGTTGTGCAGGAGTTGTTGCCACCAGCGGGCGGGCACGAACTCCGGCAGGATGACGGTGACGTAGTCGTCAGGCGTCTCGGCATCGATGTGGCGGATGTAGTCGAGCAGCGGTTCCATCAACGAACGATAGGGGGAGTCGAGCACCACGAGCGGCACCCCCTGTCCCCACAATTCCCAGTCCCTGCGGACAGTCTCGGTGGCCTCTGCGTTCGTGCTGACATAGACCGCCCGTACGTCGGTTGACAGTGTTCGCGCGTAACGCAGTGCCTGCACGACGGCGCGGTGCAGGCCGCCGATCGGTATGAGTACGGTGTTCTTCCGCTTCGGATCCGGTTCCCAGCCCCTCAGCGTGAGCTGGCTGGCGACGTGGTCGTAGTGATGCCTCGTTTCGATGAAGATGACGACGAGCGCCGGGATCAGCATCAGGATGATCCACGCGCCCTCGGGCGTCTTCGTGATCGTCACGACGAGCAGGACGCCCGCTGTGACGATCGCACCAAGACCGTTGACGAACGCGCTGCTGCGCCACCCGGAGGTCCGCAGCCGGCGCCAGCGCAGCACCATGCCTGTCTGTGAGAGCGTGAACGACAGGAACACGCCGATCATGTAGAGCGGGATCAATCGGTGCGTGTCGGCGTGGAAGATGATCAGCAGAACGGCCGCAAAGAACGTGAGGACCAGGATGCCGTTCGAAAAGGCGAGCCGATCGCCCTGGTTCATGAACTGGCGGGGCAGGAACCGGTCGCGTGCCACGATCGAGGCAAGCCGCGGGAAACCGGCGTAGGCCGTGTTCGCCGCCAGCACCAGGATCAGCATCGTCGCGCCCTGGACGATGTAGTAGAGGAGACCGCGTCCGGAGAAGATGCCACGCGCGAGCTGTGACAGGACCGTCTCGTGCGCCGCCGGTACGACGTGATACATCGACGTCATCACGCCCAGCCCGACGATCAACGTCACGGCGAGAAGCGCCATCGTGATGAGCGTCTGCGACGCATGCTTCGTCTCTGGCGGGCGGAAGCCGGGGACGGCGTTCGAAATCGCCTCCACGCCGGTCATCGCGGAGCAGCCGTTCGAGAAGGCTGTCAGCAGCGCGAATATCGTCAGCGTGCCGCCGGCGACGTGCAGGGGCGCGATCTGGACGACGGGCTGGAGGGTGCCGGTCATCGCCCGCCACAGGCCCGTTGCCAGCAAGGCGAGGAGCGAGACCGCAAACACATACGTGGGGACGGCGAATATCCGGCCCGACTCACGGACGCCTCGGAGGTTGCCGAGGGTGAGGAGGAAGACGAAGATCAGCGCGAGTTCGAGACGGCGTGGCGCGAGCGCCGGAAGGGCGGACGTCAAGGCTGCCACGCCGGACGCGATGCTGACCGCCACGGTCAGCGTGTAGTCGATGAACAACGAGGCTGCCGCCACGAGGCCGGCGTACACGCCAAGGTTCTCGTGCGCCACGATGTAGGCGCCGCCGCCCCCGGGATACGCGTAGATCGTCTGCCGGTACGAGAACGTGACGATGATCAGGAGCGTGGCGATCAGAATCGCGATGGGTGGGCTGTACGTGAGTGCGGCGAGACCCCCGACAACGAGAACCCGCAGAACCTCTTCGACCGAGTACGCGACCGACGACAGGCAGTCCGACGACAGGATTGCGAGACCGGTGACGCGCGAGAAGCGTTCCTCGTGCGCCCGGGAAGTGGGAATTGGCCTGCCGACCAGGAACCGTTTGAACTGCGAGACGAGTGTGTCTTCTGCCACCGCTACAGGGCTCCACCGAACGACCCGGCGCGTCCGGGGTGTGATGATGCTATCGCCGACCGCGAAGCACGGTCAATCAATCTCGCCAGGTCGCGGGTTCCGGGAGTGGACGAAAGGGCTGACAGCCCGTGTCGCGGTTGGGTATAATCCGCCGTTCGCGCTCTGACATAAGGCTAGGATGATTATCGCGCGTCGGCTCACCGTCTTTGGTCGCGTCCAGGGTGTCGGATTCCGCTGGTTTGTCATCGAGCGGGCGACCGCGGAGGGCGTGACCGGATGGGTCAGGAACCTGCCCGACGGTCGTGTTGAGATCGTGGCGGAAGGTGAAGCCGAGGCATTCGAGCGCTTCGAGCGGGCCGTTCGCAACGGGCCGCCGAGGTCGCGCGTGGACGACGTGACAACGGACATTCTGGCGCCGACCGGCCGATTTCCGACCTTCTCGGCGCGCCATTGACCGGGACTCTCACCGATGGACACACTCAAATCGCGCATCCGATCCATTCCCGATTTCCCGAAACCGGGAATCTTGTTCTACGACATCACGACGCTGCTGCGTGATCCGGTTGGATTCAAGACCGCACTCGACTGCCTCACGGACCCATACAAGGGGAAGGGCATCGCCCTCGTCGTGGGCATCGAGAGCCGTGGGTTCATCCTGGGCGCGGCCGTGGCCGACCGCCTCGGGGTTGGCTTCTGTCCGATTCGCAAGCCGGGCAAGCTGCCCGCGCCAACGATCAAGGAGTCCTTCCAACTCGAGTACGGCAGCGATGCGATCGAGATCCACCAGGACGCGGTCGAGTCGGGGCAGCGAGTGCTCGTGGTGGACGACGTGCTGGCCACTGGCGGGACCGCCAGGGCCGCGGCGCGCCTGGTCAAGCGGTTGGGCGGCGAGTTGCACGGCCTGGCTTTCCTGATCGAACTGGTGGGACTGAACGGCCGCGCGCTCCTCGAAGGCGAGCAGATCTATTCGGTGCTGAAGTACTAGAAGTGCGGGGAAATCACTCCCGGAGTGGTTTTCGCTCGCACGTGCCATAATTGGCAGCTAGGCGCCCGTAGCTCAGCAGGATAGAGCATCGGTTTCCTAAACCGGAGGTCGCGCGTTCGAGTCGCGCCGGGCGCACCATCTACGACCAACACACATCACGAGATAGCGAGACGGCCTGGCAATCATCGCCAGGCCGTTCGTGTCTGGGGCCTCAGGGATGCGCCCCGCCCCGCAGCCTCTCGCCGTCACGCCCGCGCCGATCGCGAACACGCACTCCTCCGAACCGTTCGACGCGGAAAGCGCCACCTTCTCTCGCGAGCTCGACCGCTCGGAACGGCCGCATCAACCAGGGGGTTCGTCGAGATGCCGCTGCCTAGGTCGGCAGCGGCGGGCAGGTCAATGCCACCGGGTCGAGGCTCCGGTCGTTCTGGGTCCCGTGGTTGTTCGAGATCGTCACATCGGACGCGTTGGTGACCAGGATCCCCTGCGCCTGGGCGTTTCTCACGGTGAAGCCGCTGACGACGACATGCTCTCGTCCCTCGCCTGCCCCTGCGCGGGCAACTCCCGCACCGCCGCCAGCCGCAGCTGGTGAGAGGACGACCGTCTCAGGGGACGATGGCGCAGGACGTGATCGATGGCAGTCCCAGCCCCCAGCACGATCCGGACGTGCGCACGGCTGCGCGCTGCGGGCGCTCCAGGTGACGGAAAGCGGGACGCACGACCGGCGGCCATTCAGCGCCGTGGCCGGCAGGACGGACCCGCTGGAAGAGCCGTCGAGTCGCGGGGAACGGGACTGCATCGAGCCTCCTGCCGCGTGTCGGAGCATGGGGACTTCGTCCTTGTTCCGTCGGCCGAAACAGCGATAATCAGGCTGTGCCTGGGCGGGACGGCTCTTCCGTACGCGGGGCGCCCGAGGGGTCCGATGGCTGGCGCCGGGTCAGCCCGCGCAATGGTGTCCCCAGGATTTCCCGCTCGGGATTCCTGTCGTCTCGGAGGGGTCGATGGCCCGAGTGCTCTTCGTCCTGCCTGTTCCGGAAAGCTACGGCGCCGAGAGACCACTCCTCAATTTCATGCAGGGGAACGCCGGAATCTCGCTGATGGCCGGGCTGCTGAAGGCTCATGGCCACGAGACAGAAGCATTCGTGGCAGGCCACAACCACATGGCGGCCGGCCGTCGCCTGCTGAATCTGACGATCGCGCGATTCAGGCCGGACGTCGTCGGTTTCTCGGCGATGGCGCCGACCTTTCAGGCCTCGGTCCACCTGGCGCGATCACTCCGGCGGCATCATCCGGGACTGTACCTGGTGGCTGGGGGCCCGCACGTCTCTCTGAACCCGGAGACCACGCTCGATGCCGGTTTCGATGCCGCGTGCGTCGGGGAGGGTGAACACCCCCTTCTGGAATTGACGGAACAGCTGAGCCGCGGCCAACGGCCAACGAGCATCGCCAATTTCTGGTTTCGCAACGGAACGGAGACTGAGAGAAACCCACCCCGGCCGTTTCTGGAAGACCTCGACTCCCTACCGCCGGCTGACTACGACGTGTGGCAGAAGTGGGTCGATCCGGAAATGCTGTCGCTCTACGTCAAGGCGGGAATGCCCACGGTGAGTGTTCTGCTGAGTCGGGGCTGTCCGTTCCGATGCACCTACTGCTCAAACCACGCACTGAGCAGACTGGCCTCCGGACCCTATGTGCGAGTCCGGTCCCCGGACGCCATCGTCGCCGACGTTCGGACGGCCTCGCAGCTTCATCCGGGCGTGCACGATATCTATCTCGAAGTTGAGACGATCGGCCTGAACCAGGAATGGGCCCTCGCCCTGTTCGAACGGCTGGAGGCGTTCAACGCCGAACGGACGTCTCCGCTCCGCTTTGGCTGCAATCTGCGGGTGATTCCAGGTCTGCAACCAGACGCCTTGTTTGCCGCGATGCAGACTGCCAACGTCAGGTTTCTGAACATCGGGCTCGAGTCAGGGTCCGAGCGTCTCCGCACGGAGGTTCTGCATCGTCACTACTCGAACGACGACATGGTGAGGACTGTGGCTGCGGCTCGGCGGTACGGCCTTCGCTTCACTCTGTACAATCTGATCGGAATCCCAGGAGAGACCTACGAGGACTTTCTCGAGACGGTCAGGATGAACCGGATCCTCGCTCCGGACGAACACATGACGAGCATCTTCGAGCCGTATCCTGGCACGGAGCTGCACGTGGTCTGCGAGGAACGCGGGTACCTCCGCACGGTGCGCTATGACCCGCTCGGCCGGCAGCGCGCTCAACTCGATCTCCCCGGCTTTTCCAGGGCGACGATCCAGCGTTGTTCGAATTGGTTCGACTACTACGTGTTCAAAGGCAGGATGTCGAACCGCCAGTTGTTACTGCGGATCGGAACACGCTGGTTCCGATCCTCCCGCCTGCTTGTGACGGTGTCGCACTGGAGACCGCTGGCTCGGATTCTTCGTATCCTCAAGTCGCGAGTCCGGCCGGCCTGACTCACGCTGCGTTGCGCCGGAACCGACAGGCTCGGCTCATTCCGGCGTGAGAGGAGGGCGCCGGCCCTGGTGAGTTCGATCCGCTCGATGACAGGTTCGTCCGTCAACCGATTCGGGCTCATGCGAGCAGCCGCTGGTTCGCCGTCTCAGCAAGGGCTCGCTCGGCGCGCCTCTCTGTAGGGCCTCGGGCACGCCGGTGGTTGTCCTGCGTACACCGCCGCTCAACCGAGCGCTGGCCCGATCTGCGAAATCCCCGCACCTTCAACGAGAAGGTGATCTGCAAGATCCTCTACGATCGCCGAACCTATCTCACGCTGTTCGCCGACAAGCTGGGCATACGGGCCTACGTGCGCTTGCGCGCACGTGGCTGAAGCAGAACCATGCAAACGTCCACGGTGAGTGGGCCTACGGCGCTGTCACCCCGACCGTGTACGCCGAGCAGTTTCTCGTCGGCGAGGACGGTGGCATTCCGGACGACGACAAGCTGTTCGTCTTCAACGGCCGGGTCGGCGTGATCCAGGTCGATCGCGACAGGCATGGAGACCATCCCCAGCGTCTGTACGATCCGGGCTGGGGAGATCTCGAGGGAACGGTGATCGCGGCGCGATGTCGGGCCGTGCGACGGGACGACGGGTCCGTCGCCACGGTGGTGACTCCGAGTGGTGGATTCACGTGGACCCTCCCACGTGACGCCAACCTCGGCGGCCTCGATGCGTCTGCTCGCCGCGATGAAGGGATGGGAATCACCCGTGACGGCCGCATCATCTGATCGTTGGCCGGCGTGCTGAACGATCCCAAGACGCTGGAGTCGGTGATCCGAAGCTGGATCGAGCCGAAGAGGCCTTGACGCCGGGAGACGAGTCAACCGATGACGCGGTGAAGGCCTTCCGCCCACAATGCCCGACGGGCGTCGTCAAGGCTGCTGAGCTCCGGGTATAGTTGTAGCCATGGTCCTCAGAGGCTCGCCGGTCGTCGCCCTGGTCCTCTTGGTCTGCGCGCCCGGCTTGGCGGGAGCATCTGGCGCGGACGCCCACCTCAGAGGGCGTGTGATTGACGCCATCTCGCAAAGGGCCGTGGCCGGTGCGACGCTGTCGGTCGGAGAGCGGCAACTGACTGCCGATGCCGAGGGGCGATTTGAGCTGACAATCGCAGCCGGAGAGTGGGGCGTCCGCGTCAGTGCGGCGGCCTACCTCGATTTCGAGGAGAAGGTGCGTCTGGGTGACGGCGAAACCCGGACGCTGGAGATCCTGCTGGTTCACCGGAAGGCGTACGAGGAGAACGTCGAGGTTACGGCGCCGCGGGCTGCGCCCGAGCGGCCCACCGCCATCCCGGTCGAAACCAGGCAGGTCCTGGCCGCCGCCGGAACCGCCGACAACATCTTCCACGTGTTGCAGACGCTGCCCGGCGTTGCCGCGACGGAGGAATTCGGCAGCAGGCTGTCGGTGCGTGGTGGATCGCCGGATCAGAACCTGACCATCATGGACGGTGTCGAGATCCACAATCCCTACCGCCTGTTCGGTCTGACGAGCGCGTTCAATCCCGAGACGGTCCGTCGCTTCGAGTTGACGGCCGGAGGTTTCGGAGCGGCCTATGGCGACCGGCTGTCCTCGTTGCTCATCGTCGAGAATCGACCAGGAGACACGAGCAAGGCATTCAAGGGGTCGGCGGCGCTCAGCGTGACGGACGGGAACATCGTGGCGGAAGGCAAGCTCCCCGGCGGCGCGAACGGATCCTGGCTCGCCACCGTCCGCCGCACCTACTACGACCTCGTCGCCGACCGCATTGTCGGTCAGAAGCTGCCGTCGTTCAGCGACGTGCAGGGCAAGGCCGTGTGGGAGCCGAAGGAGGGAAGCCGGCTGTCCTTCTTCACGCTGGTGAGTCGAGAGGATACGGATGCCTCCTTCGACGGGAACGCTCCGGGCGAGCGCGGCTCCATCCTCGCAAAGGCCCGGAACGACGTCGTGTCGGCCCGGTACGAACTGCAAGTGGGGAATCGCGGCACCTCGACGACGACGGCGAGTTGGTATCAGAACGTGGACCGACTCAACTTCGACGGCAGCTTCCGGCCCGAGAATCGCCGTTCGAACTCGGTGAACGAACAGGCGACGCCCCTGTCCTCGCTGACGCTCAGCCGTGATGTCACGGTCAAGGACTTCTCCGCCCGCCAGGAGTTCGGTCTCATCCTCCCGCGCGGACATGTCGTGGAGACGGGTTTCGACGTGCACCGCCTGATGACGGGAGTGCAGTGGGCCGCGTCGTTCGACCGCTCGCTCGTCATGGGCAACGGGTCGAGCGTGCAGGGCGGGGCGGGCCTGCCGGACTTCCTGGACTCGTGGAAGCCTGCCACACGGACGGGCGTCTGGGTGCAGGACCGCGTGCCCATCTCGAAGCGATTCACGGCCGAGCCCGGCTTGCGTGTCGACTACAGCACGTTCAACAGGAAGACCGCGATATCGCCGCGATTGTCTGCAACGCTGAAGCTCGATCGCGCGTCGCGCCTTCGGGCTTCGGGCGGTCTCTACACGCAGAGTCCGGGCTGGGAGAAGCTCCTCCAATCCGACTATTTCGTGGATATCACGCCCGGGGGCGGCGTCAATCTGGCGAACGAGCGGTCGGCGCACGCCGTGCTGTCGTACGAGCGCGATCTGTCGGCGGCCCTGCTCGTGAGGGTGGAAGGGTACTACAAGCAGTTCAGTGACATGATCGTCGGCCGCCTCGAGACCGAGGCGGAGCGGGTTGCCCGGGTGGCTCAGTACGACTTCCCGGCGAGCCTGCAGGGGAGCATTCCGCGCGATCCGATCATCACCAGCTACCCGACAAATGACGGGTCAGGCAACGCGTACGGCTTCGACGTGTTCGTCTCGCGGTCGGGGCTCGTCGGCCAGCGAGGGTTGACGGGCTGGGCCTCCTACACCTTCGGGATCGCCAATCGGACCGCGTACGGCCGGTCGTACCCGTTCGAGTACGACCGGCGGCACGCCGTGAGTCTCGTGGGCAGCTATCGATTCGGCCCGCGATTCGACATCGCCGTGACGGCGAGAGTGGCGTCCGGTTTTCCGCGCACACCCGCGGTCGGTCTCCGCGTGGCGGCGGCTGAAGACGCGCGGGGCAGACTGGTGCCGGCGCGCGACGAGACGGGAGCGCTGGTCTACACGATCGACGGCGGCGGTGTGGACAACCTGAACACCGCACGCCTGCCGTTCTTCGCGCGAGTCGATCTCCGCGCGACGTATCGACCAGGCGGCGGCTCCGGCCGATGGGAACTCTACCTGGACGTCATCAACGTGCTCAATCGGAAGAACGCGGGCGACATCAGGAACAACCTCGACTACGATGCGACGTCCGACCGGCCGAGACTCGTCGAGGAGCGAGGCGCCGCAATCCCACTTCTCCCGTCGTTCGGCATGCGGCTACGTTTCTAGCGCGGACGGTTCACCGGGTCGGGTATAATTCCAAGGTTTTCCCCCATCCGGTCCTGACGGCAGTCGGCAGGACGTGCAACCGCCGCATCGAGCGGCATCTGGTCCCAGTTCATGAAGAGAACAGAACGTCATCGTTTGAAGGAAAATGAGCTTGCATCGACCGTGACGCGTCTCCGCGAAACGTTCGAGATCTACCGCAAGCCGATCATTGCCGGCGTCGTGGCGGTTGTCGTCGTCGTCGCCGCGGTGATAGGTGTCCTCGCGTGGCGATCAGAGGCCGACAGCCAGGCGCGTGTGGGCCTCGCAGATGCCATGGCCGTCGAGCGAGCCCAGGTAGCGCCGGCACTGGCGCCGGGTGCCACGACACCGCCTCCGCCCGCACCGGCCGGAAGCTTCCCGAACGAGAAGGCCCGGAACGAGGCGGCCCTGGCCAAGTTCATGGCGGTCGCGACTCAGTATCCCTCGGCCGACGCCGGCATCACGGCACGCTATCACGCGGCAGCACTGCTGACCCTGCTCGGCCGTCAGAGCGATGCGCTGCAGCGTTACCAGGAAGTGATCGACCGCGCCGGATCGTCGCTCTACGGTGAGATGGCGAGGCTGGGCATCGCGGACGTCCAGGTGGCGGCGGGTCAGTGGGACAAGGCCATCGCCACTTACAAGGAGATGTCCGCGCGCAAGGACGGCAAGCTGCCGGTTGACGGCATCCTGATGCAGTTGGGCCGGGCGTACGGGGCCGCCGGGAAGCCCGTCGACGCGAAGCAGACGTTCAAGCGAATCGCGGACGAGTTCCCGCAATCGCCCTATGCGGCCGACGCGAAGCGGGAGATGGACGCGATCAAGGGATAGCGAAGCGATAGCTCAGCATCTTGTAGATGAGTTTCGCGCACAGGAAGTTCGGCGCCACCATCCCCGGCAGGGGGCACAGTTCCACGACGTCGCATCCCACGACGAGGCGTTTGCTCATGACCGCCTTCAGCAGCGCCGTCGTCTCGTGCCACGACAGGCCGCCAGGTTCTGGCGTTCCGACGGCAGGCATGATCGCCGGGTCGAGGCCGTCGCAGTCTATCGTCACGTAGACCTGGTCGGTCAGAGTGGATACGACCCGCTCAATCCAGTCCGGGTCCCGCCGCATGTCGTGGTCCCAGAACACGTGGGTCCGCAGGCCGGGAATCGCCTGGGATTCCTCCCGGCACAGGCTTCGAATGGCGACCTGCGTGCAGGGCACGTGCTCGACGATGCGTCGCATGGCGCAGGCGTGGCTGAAGCGGCTGCCCTGGTAGGACTCGCGCATGTCGGCGTGCGCGTCGATCTGCAGCACGGAGAGGCCCGGTGTGCGGGCTGCAATCGCCTCCACGACAGGCACGCTGAGGGAATGCTCGCCGCCCAGGATGACCAGGAACTTCCCGTGCGCCATCACCGAGGCGACGACGCGTTTGATCTCGTCGAGCGCGCCGCCCATGTCGTGGTGCGAGAGGTCCATCTCGGGCAGCGTGTAGATTCCGCGGCTGTAGGCCTCACTGGCCGTCTCCTGATCCCACAATTCGACCTGGCCGGATGCCAGCAGAATCTCGCGAGGTGCGTTGCGCGTGCCGGTGACGTAGCTCGTGGTGCGTTCGAACGGGATGGGCAGTACGACCGAGGCGCAGTCCTCGAAGCTCTGTGAGTGCTCGAAACCGCCGAAGGTCAGGGGGGCAGGGTGGTCGTAGTCAACAAGGTAGTCCATCGCGTCCCTCTTGGATCCGGAACGAAGCCAATTGTAGCCGAGACCCGCGTCAGAACGAGCGTCCGAGGCGGAAGTACGCCGAACTGCCACGCCGACCGGTCGTGCCATCGCGCGTCCACGCGACGCCGCCGGCCAGCGTGAGCGGAACGCTGAAGCCAGCCACGACGTCGCACGCGAACTCCGCACCGACTGCGACCTTGGCGTCATCGAGCGAGAACCGGTCGTCCCATGCGTGGCCGACATCGGCAAAGGCCGCGCCGTGAACGGACCGCAGGAGGAGTGGAAACGTCCCCCACCCGCGGTCGACGCGCCACAGTGGTTGGCGCCACTCGACATTGCCGACGGCGATTCGCGACCCGCTGAACACCTTGTCGTCGAACCCGCGAAGCATGCTCAGTGCGCCGGAACCGAAATTGACGAGCGGGCCCGCGGGTGAGGCGCCGCCAAGATAGAACAGCCTCCGCACCGCGACGTCTCCGGAGGACCCGCCGATCCCCGCACGCGCGGCGAGCACCGAATGGCCCCGTCCCAGACGCGCGTAGCCGCGGAACTCGGCGGTGAAGGCATCGGCATTGCCATCCGCGCCGAATGCGCCGCGAACCTGCTCGCTCGTCGCCGATAGCGCCACTCCGTCTTCGAGGCTGACCGCCCGCCCGTAGGCCTTGGCGCTGCTGAAGGTCCAGGCCGACTGCATCGCGTGCCGATGATAGCTCCGCGGCTGGCCCGTGATGTTGAGCGTGTCACGTTCGACGTTGAGTGCGCTCTGCCAAATCTGGGTATGGCGCATGCGGGCGATCGGCCAGGCGACGCCCGCTTTCACATTCAGTTCTCGCAGTTCGGCGTCGGGCAACCGTATCCCGTCCTTTGCGACGTGGGCCAGGTAGGACGTCTGGTCGGACGCGGCGACGAACATCGACGGCTGCCAGCGGCCGTAGACGTACGAGGCGTTCCAGTCTGGTCGCGCGGTATGCGGACCGGTGATCGCATCACCGCCGCCGCTGAGACGCCACAGGACGCTGGCGGTAATGAGATGACGGCCAAGAACGTCAACCCCATCCGTCCGCACGCCAAGACGGAACAAGCCGTTCGCGGCGTCGGCTCCTGGAAGCCAGGCACGTGGCAACAGCGTGGGAACCGGGGAGTAGGGCCGTTCTGTCGTCGGCTCCTCACGGAGCGTGGCCGTCGTCGTGGGACCGACCGGCCAGCCGCGACCTCCGGACGATGTCGTCCACGTGCTGGGATCCAGGGGCATCTCGAAGGCGTCGTAGCCCTCGCCGAGCGCCGAGACGAACACCAGGTGGCGGCCATCGGGCGATACGTCCGGGTACGTCGCGCCGCCCGGCACCGAGGTGACCTGGCGCACCGATGGGTGCCCGGCGGTGGCCACGGCGAAGATCTGGAACGCGCGGTCGATGTCGTCGGCTGCGAACAACACCGCCTGGCCGTCCGGGAGCCACGTGGGCGTCATGCTGCGGCCCGAGCGGGTCGAGGCCAGCACCGCCATCGCTCCGTCGTCGGGCCGGATGACAACGATCTCGGAGGGACCGCCGTCCACTCGACGTTCCGCCGCAATCCATTCGCCGTCTGGCGACCAACGCGGAGAGCCGAAGTTGGCGACGTCGGACATCGCGATCGACCAGCCGGGAGGCGTTGCGGCCGTCTGGTCGAGCGATACGCGGCCGTCGGTTGCCCGGACCACCCTGAAGAGCGCGAGGTGGCGTCGGCCTCCCGCCATCCGCACGCATGCCAGCGCTCGGCCATCCGGGGAGACGTCGGGTTCCACGAGACGCGCGCCGTGCGTCAGGCGTCGCGTGCCGCCCGTACGAAGAGACGTCACATAGAGGTCGCTTCGGAGCGCGACGCCATCCTCGAGCTCGAATTGATCGAAGAAGACGAGATCCCCGCTCACGCCGATGTGTGTCCCGCCCGCGCGGGTCGCGATGCGACGCGGCGTGCCTGGGCGATCCATTGCGAGAGTCATGATCGCCGGGAAGCGATCGGCATCCCGCGTGGAGTAGAGCAGTGCGCGTCCACCGGCCGCGAAGCGAGGCGCGGTGACGAAGTACCCGTGCGAGGTCAGTCGGCGGGGGATCGCTGACGGCGGCGTGGATGGTGGTGTCGAGACGGGCGTCCCGGCGTGCTGCCCGGTTCCGAAGTCGCGCCACAGCGCACCAAGGCTCTCCCCGAACGTCTGACGGAACGCCCGGCTCGCGAGGTAGGGCAGCCGCCCGGCGGTGCGCCGGCTCAGCTCACCGAGCTTGG
This sequence comes from Vicinamibacterales bacterium, assembly GCA_036504215.1. Lineage (NCBI taxonomy): Bacteria > Pseudomonadati > Acidobacteriota > Vicinamibacteria > Vicinamibacterales > Vicinamibacterales bacterium. The sequence continues at coordinate 28,224 of DASXVO010000027.1, forward strand.
CTTCACCGAATCGGTCGGCGAGGTACTGATAGAAGTACGCGCCAACCAGGTAGGGGCCGAGGCCGCCGGGCCACTCCACCGCGCCGCCACTCACGCGGTCGATCGGCTCGGGACCGGTGTCGCGCATTCGGCTCCGGACTACGGCCGCCACATCACCTGAATACAGGCGTCCCTGTCCGGTCGTTCGGCTCTCCTCGAAGGTTGCGAGGCCCTCGAACTGCCACTGCGGCAGGAACAGGTTTGGAAAGACGATTGGCGCCCGGCCGACGATGCGACGGAGGACCGACGCCCAGCCGACCGATTGGTCGAACTGCAGGATGTGCATGTACTCGTGAGTGAACACGAGACGCAGCCAGTCGCTCGTGTTGCCCAGCAGGTCGGAGGAGCCAGGCCACGCGGCGTCCAGCGTAATCGTGTTGTAGGGCACCGGCGTCGCCGAGCCGCTGCTCTCGTCGTCCTGGTCGGAGAGCACGACGTGGGTGACGCGGGGCGCCTGCAATCGCACGCGAGCGGGAAGCGTCGCGTGCACCGACTCGGCGATCGCGGCCACCTGGCGGGCCAGGGCCTGCCCGCCCTGGTGATAGTAGATGCAAAAGTGAGGGGTCACGATCGTGCGGAACCGGAGCCCTGGCTGGTAGCGGGAAGCCCCCTCGGTTCTGGTGCCGCCACACGCCAGCAGTGCGAACACGACGGCGAGCAGAACCGAATGCGTCCGCCGCGCGGTCATCAGTTGCCCTCGCGGAACATGCGGCCCAGGAAGCGAAAGCCGACCGGCCGTCATGGTTCCTGGGCGTCCTTCTTGAGCTCGGCCAGAAAGCCCAGAGCCTCGATCGGCGTCATTCGATCGGGGTCGATTCCCTGCAGGCGCTCGAGGAGGCGTTCTCCATTGGACGGCATCGACTGGAACAGGCCGAGTTGCTGCTGAGGCTCGGTCGGTGTCCGGCTCACCGATGGCCGGCCGCCGCGCGTCAACTCGTCGTGTTCGAGCGCGCCGAGGATCTCCCGCGCCCGCTCCACGACGGTCTGAGGGAGCCCGGCCAGCCGAGCGACCTGGATGCCGTAGCTTCGGTCCGACCGGCCCGGAACGACCTTTCGCAAGAAGATGATGTCGTCGCGCCACTCGCGTGCGTCCACGTGGTAGTTGACGACGCCGGCGATGCCGTCGGCCAGATCCGTCAGTTCATGGTAGTGCGTCGCGAAGATTGTCTTCGGCCGGGCCTTCGGGTTCGTCGCCAGGTGCTCGGCCACCGCCCAGGCAAGGCTGAGGCCGTCGAAGGTGGCCGTGCCGCGGCCGATCTCGTCGAGGATGACCAGACTGCGCGAGGTCGCCGAGTGCAGGATGTTTGCCGTTTCCTGCATCTCGACCATGAAGGTCGACTGACCGCGCGCGATGTTGTCGGAGGCGCCGACCCGGGCGAAGATGCGGTCCACCATCGCGAGCTTCGCCTGCCGTGCGGGAACGAACGAGCCGGCTTGCGCGAGCAGGCAGATGATGGCCGTCTGCCGCAGGTAGGTGGACTTGCCACCCATGTTCGGGCCGGTCAGGATCACCAACTGGTTCGACGTGGTGTTGAGCAGCGTGTCATTGGGCACGAACTGGTCCGACGACCGCCGCTCGACGATGGGGTGCCTGCCGTCCACGATCTGGAGCTCGTCGCCGTCGTGCACGTGCGGCTTGATGTAGTTGTTGAACGTGGCGGTCTCAGCGAGCGCCGACAGGGCGTCGAGCGCGGCCATGGCGCGCGCCGAGTCCTGGATGCGGGGCGCGAGCATCGCGACCTCACCGCGCAACCGGTCGAAGATCTCGACCTCGCGGACCAGGATCCGTTCGTCCGCGCCGACTACCTTTTCTTCGTATTCCTTCAGCGCGGGCGTGACAAAACGTTCGCCGCCGGCAATCGTCTGCTTGCGGTGGTAGTCGTTCGGCACCGCGTGCAGGTTTGATTTCGAGACCTCGATGTAGTAGCCGAACACCCGGTTGTAGCGGATCTTGAGCGACGGAATGCCGGTTCGCTGCCGCTCCTGCTCCTCCATCTGCGCAATCACCTGCTTGCCCGACCGGCTGATGGTGCGGAGTTCGTCCAGTGCCGGATCGAAGCCGTCGTGCACGAACCCGCCGTCACGGGCCAGCGCCGGCGGATCGTCGGCGATCGCCGACTCGATCGCCGACCGAACTTCGGGCACGTCATCGAGTTCGGCGGCCAGGCTTCGTGCGAGCGGTGCCTGAAGGTCCTCGAGGATCAACCGAAGCCTGGGGACGGCGCCAAGCGACTGTTTCAGCGCGACGAGGTCGCGTGGACCCGCCGAGCCGAGCGCCGTGCGGGCGACCAGGCGCTCGAGATCCTGCACCGCCTTGAGAGTGTCGCGGAACCGGCCCCGTTCCGTGGTCTTGAAGGCGAAGTCCTCAACCGCGTCCAGGCGGTCGCGCACCCGTTCCAGGGAGAGCAGCGGCCTGAGCAGCCACTGGCGGAGCAGGCGTCCGCCCATCGGGGTGATCGTCCGATCGATCTCGTCCAGCAGGGAACCGGCGCGGACGCCGCTCGACGACTCCACCACTTCCAGATGGCGGAGCGTGATGGGGTCCACCACCAGCGTCTCGGCGGTCTGCCTGAAGGTGACGGCACGCACGTGCGCCAGATCTGCCTTCTGCGTCTCGCGGAGATACCGAACCAGGGCGCCGCCCGCGCGGATGGCGGGCACGCGCCCCTCGAGGCCGAAGCCCTCCAGACTCTGCGTCCGCAGTTGTTCCACCAGGCTGGCGCGGGCGGATTCGGCCTCGAAAGTCCAGGCTTCGACGGCCGTCGTCGGGATCTTCAGCGCGGCGACGTGGGGAAGGAAGTCGGCCACGGTGAAATCGTCCGGCACCACCAGTTCACGCGGCCGCAGCACACCCATCTCGTCGGCCAGCGCCTGGCGTCCCACGTCGCCGAGATACTCGGCCGTCGTGAACTCTCCGGTCGAGAGGTCGATGAGGGCAATGCCTATCGCCTCGAGCCCGGCCGCAGCCCCGGTGGCCTGCGCTTTGCGCGGCGCCGCGAAGGACGGTGCAAGAGCCATCAGAAACGCTGGTTCCTTGGCATCGAGGTAGGCGGCGTCGGTCAACGTTCCCGGCGAGACCACCCTGACCACCTCACGCCGGACCAGCCCTTTCGCCTTGCGCGGATCCTCGACCTGATCGCAAATCGCGACGCGAAATCCCTTCTTCACCAGACGGGCCAGGTAGCCGTCGACGGCATGGTAGGGCACGCCGCACATGGGAATCGTGCCGCCGCTCGAGTCCTTGCTGCGAGAGGTCAGGGTCAACTCGAGGGCCCGGGACGCCACCAGCGCGTCCTCGTAGAACATCTCGTAGAAGTCGCCCATCCGGAAAAAGACGATGGCGTCACGGTATTGCCGCTTCGCCTCGAGATACTGGCGCATCGCCGGGGTAGCCTGTCCGAGCGTGCCGGCCGACGAGGAGTGTTCTGCGGGAGGTACCATTGGTTTTCCAGACAGTCTACAATGAAGGGCGGTTACCCTGATGCTCGTTCTCGCACTCGACACCACCACCCGGGCCGGAAGTCTCGCGCTCATGCGCGACGCGGAGATGATCGAGGTATTCGTCGGGTCTGCTGATCGCACGCACGCCACGCGACTTCCGGGAGATCTGCTCGAGTGCCTGGCCCGCCACGGCCTGGCGTTACGGGATGTGGATCTCTATGGCGTCGCAGCGGGCCCGGGATCGTTCACGGGCCTGCGGATTGGGATCGCTGCCATCCAGGGGCTCGCGTACGCGAACGGTCGCCTGGTGGTGCCGGTGTCGGCGCTCGACGCGCTGGCCTGCGCGGCGCTGGAGGACGGCCAGGACGGCCGGGCCGCACGGCCGGATTTGGTTGCCGCGGTCATGGACGCACAACGCGGCGAAGTATTTGCTTCACTCTACCGGCCGGCCGCCGGATATGACCGGCGCACGCCGCTCGAACCGCTTCGGGGACCGGTTGTCGCGGCGCCCGAAGCCGTGTTCGCCGGGTGGGCGGAGGATCTGGCAGGACGCCGGGTGCGGTTCGCGGGCGACGGGGCGATACGGTACCGCGACATCCTCGAACACGCCTCGGCGGGCCAGGAGGTCGTCGGCGCCACGCCACCGTTGGCCCCGGCCATCGCCCGGATCGCGCAACGACAGGCGCTGGCTGACCGCGCGGTTCGTCCTCATGCGATCAAGCCGGTCTACATCCGGCGCCCGGACGCCGAACTGGCCCGCGACCGACGTGCGGGGCGCCGGTCGTGACGCGCGAAGGCCGCCCCTCGCCTCCCTGTGAACCTCCGGGAGTCCACGACGGCCTGCCGCCGGGTTGGGTGGTGGAAACGCTCGAGGAAAGCGACATAGACGACGTCCTGTCCATCGAGCAGGCGTCGTTCACCAACCCGTGGACGAGGCAGATGTTCCTGTGGGAACTACAGAACGTGGGGGTGTCCTACGCGTTCGTCCTGCGGACGCCCGAGTGGCACGTGGCCGCCTTCTGCACGATCTGGGTGGTCCTGGACGAGATTCACATCAACAACGTGGCGGTCAGGCCGGAATGCCGTCGGCAAGGCGTCGGGCGGGCGCTCCTCGGTTTCGTATTCCGGCTGGGGGCCGGCCTCGGGGCCCGTCGAGCGACACTCGAGGTCAGACGGTCGAACGTGGCCGCGCTTAAGTTATACGAAAAGCTAGGCTTCTACGTGGCCGGCGCGCGGACGAACTACTACACGAACCCTGTCGAAGACGCCCTCGTGCTCTGGCTCGACGAGTTTTCTTCGCCTCCGGGCACCTCCGGACAAGGTGCAGCTTGAAACGCCCGGTACGATGTGGTAGCGTGCCATTAGATTGCCTGGCACCTTGCCCCAGTACCGGCCACTTCCTGAGCGTGTTCAGACCATGACCCGCGGGTGCAGCCGCGCGTTTCTCATTTTTCCATTGAAGGAGGCGGAGAATGGCCGACTCACAGGATTTAAAGCCCCTGTTGCTCGAAACCGATGAGGAGTTCCGCCAACTCGCCAGCAAGCACCACGAACTCGAAGAGCGACTGCACGAGCTCACCGCCAAGCACTACCTCTCTGGTCCTGAACAGGTCGAAGAAATCACGTTGAAGAAGCGCAAGCTGCAGTTGAAGGACAAGATGGAGGCGATTGTCCGCCACTACCGTCAGCGCACGGCCCCTCCATCCGTTCAGGGGGTGACGCCCAGCCTGCAGCGCGGATGAGCCGCGCGGCGGCAGCGACGCTGTTCCCGAGTTGCTGATTCGAGGAGCCGGCGGCCACGGTCGCCGGCTCTCGACGTCTTCACGCGTCTTTTGCCCGATTCGCTGTCGTCCATGATGATCGACCGAGCCGGATACCCATTCATCGCAGGCGCCCTCATCCCGGCTGTCGCGCTCGCGGCGATCGGCCAGCCGCTCTGGAGTTCGCCATGTGTTGCGGTCGCCCTCGCATTCCTGTTCTTCTTCCGCGACCCTGAGCGTCACGCCGAGGCCCCGGCCGACACCGTAATCTCTCCGGCCGATGGCCGTGTGATGGTGGCGGGTCCGCCGGAGCCCAACGCCGCGCCGCCGGGAGCCTGGACGCAGGTGAGCGTCTTCCTGTCGCCGCTGGACGTCCATGTGAACCGGATCCCGGTGTCCGGTCGTGTCACCAGAGTGGACTACCATCGCGGTGCGTTTCGCGCGGCCTACAAGCCCGAGGCGACGATCGAGAACGAGCGCAACGAGATATGGATCGAAGGGAACGGCCGGACGGTCGTCTGCCGTCAGATTACCGGCGTGCTCGTTCGCCGCGTCGTGTGCCGGGTGAAGGCTGGCGACGAGGTGCGCGCCGGCCAGCGGTTCGGCGTCATGAAGTTCGGCTCGCGCATCGATCTGTTCCTGCCGGAGGGGACACGCCTGCTCGTGGCGCCCGGAGACCGCGTCAAGGCGGGGCTGACACGCCTGGCGACGCTATGATGAGGGCACATGCCGTTTGATCCCGAACCGGAACGCAGACTGAAGATGCTGCACCCGTTGCGGCGACGCTCGGAGATGCAGCGCCGTCGGTTCCGCCGGGGCGTCTATCTGCTGCCAAGCCTGTTCACGCTGGCGAACATGTTCTGCGGCTACGCGTGCATCGTCTACGCGACGCGCGGCGAGTACGAAATGGCGGCGCCACTCATCGGGTTCGCCGTCATTCTCGACATGCTGGACGGCCGCATCGCGCGGATGACTGGCACGACGAGCGCGTTCGGCGTCGAGTTCGATTCGCTCGCCGACGTCGTCTCGTTCGGGATGGCTCCCGCCGTGCTCGTGTTCATGTGGGGCCTGGAGCCCTTGGGCCGGCTCGGCTGGGCGGCAGGCTTCCTGTTCCTGACCGGTGGCGCCATTCGGCTGGCTCGGTTCAACATCCAGGCGACCACCGACAAGCGCTATTTCGTCGGGATGCCGATCCCGGCGGCCGCGGCGGTTCCCGCCGCGACCGTATACGTGTATCCGGCAGGCCTGCACGACTACGCCAGTGCGCTGCCTGCGCTGGCGTTGATGCTGATCCCGGCCGTGCTGATGGTCAGCACGATCCGTTTCCGCAGTTTCAAGACGATTGACCTGCACGCGCGGCGTCCATACACGGTGCTGCTGCTCGTCGCCGTCATGTTCGGCGCGATTGCCACGCACCCACGCTGGACCCTCCTCGTCATCGCGTACGGTTATCTCCTGTCCGCGTTCATCGGGATGGGGATCTCGCGTCTGCGGAGGCGCGGGGGCGGCGGGGACGCCGAGGCGCGGGTCGTCGACGAGCCCCGCGCCAAGCCGGCACAGGAATAGGCGGATTGCCGCGATTGCGATTCGCTAGGCCGCGGCGGCCGGCAGGATCACGGTCACGATGGTGCCGCGGCCGCGTTCGCTCGTGACCGAGATCGTGCCGTGGTTCAGCTCGATGTTCCGCCGGGCGATGGCCAGGCCCAGCCCGGTGCCCACCGCCTTGGTCGAGAAGTAGGGCTCGAACAGCCGCTTCATCGCTTCTTGGTCCATTCCGACGCCACTGTCCTCCACCGTCAAGCGGACGACGCCTTCTGGCTGGGGCCGCGCGATGATCGTCAGCGATCCACCGCCGGGCATGGCGTGCAGGGCGTTGTCGATGACGTTGGTCAGGGCGCGCCCGACGAGCGTGCGATCGATCATCGTGGGCGGAAGGGAGGAGGGGACGTCGATGCGGAAGGCCACGCGCTCGCCCGCGCCAGCGATGTAGGGTCTCACCACCTCGTCGACGAGTTCCTGCAGCCCCGCTGGCGCCAGACGCGCGGTGGGCGACGAGGCGAAGCTCGAGAACTCGGACGCGATCTGGCGCAGCAGGCGGACCTGGGAGAGGATCGAATCGACGCAGTTCTCGAGCACCGGCTCGAGCGGCTTCCCGCGGTCGGCATGCACCCGGCGCAGGTGTTCGGCCGACAATTGGATGGGCGTCAGCGGATTCTTGATCTCGTGGGCGACCTGCCGGGCCATCTCTGCCCAGGCCTCGAGCCGGTGGGTCCGCTCCAATTCGCCCCGTTGCTGCTGGAGTTCGGCCGACATCCGGTTGAAGGCCTCGACGAGCCGCCTCAGCTCGTCGGACGAGGTCGCCGCAATCCTGGCGTCGAAGTCGCCACGCGCGATACGCCGGGTCGCGCGGGTCAGGCGATTCACCGGATCGGCGATCCGCTCGGCCATCGGGTAGCCGATTGCGGCGCCGATCAGGATGAACAGCAGCGCGGCGAGGATGATCCGGCGGTTCAAATCGTCGATCTCGCGCTCGATTTCCTGTTGGCGCAGTGTCAGCGGCACGGTGAGGATCGCCTCCCGGCCGGCCGCACGAACGGGCGCCGCCGCGACCATGTAGCGAACGGTGGCCGCCTGTTCCTCGGTGATCATGGTCGGCATCCGGTCGAGGACGATCGCACGATAGATGTCGGCAGGCGTGCGGGTGGGCAGCAGCCCTGACGCGAACAGATCGCGCTCGCTCGTCGCGTCGAGTTGCGGGCCGATGAAGATATTCACCGCCTGACCGATCACCCGGCTCAATCCCACCATCGCATCGTCGCTCAGCGTCAGGACGGCGTCCGGGCCGCCCGGTTGCTGAATGCTGTACTCCTCGATCATCTGCCGGGCGATGGCCGTGGTCTTGTGGGCCGCCGACTCCACGTCATGCCGCAGGCGGTCCGCGATGTAGGCCCGCGTCACGAGAGCGAGCGTCACGACCGGGACGACCGACGCCGCCACGAACGCGAGGAACAACTTGCGATAGAAGCTCTCGCGAATCTCTCGGAGCAGTGCCCGGCCGCTCCGCACGCGGCGCGCGCCGAGCGCGCGGAACAGCGCGCCGCCGCTGAGTATGCCGATGTAGGCCAGCGCGACGAGCACGGTCATCTCCGCCAGGTTGATGAGGTGTTCGATTGGCTGGATCACCGGGTAGCCGAGCGCGTAGATTCCGGGCCGGTCGTTCTCGATGTAGACCTCGTACACGACACCGGCGGCCGCGAGTCGGGTCCAGAACGGACGCCGAGAGGCACAGATCTGAGAGAAGAGATGGTCGTCGATTGGCCAGGCGCTGTTGCCCGACACGTAGAGCGGGGTGCGGCTCCAGCCGTAGACGGCGAACAAGATCTCGCGACTGGGGTTCTCGTCGGGCGGATGCGTCAGCTGGCCCCGGAGCAACTCGAAGTACGGGTTCTGCGACGAGATGAAGGAAATCGTACTGTCGTCCAAAATGACGTGGATGACGATCGTGCCGAAGATCGCTCCCTGCGGCCCGCAGATGTTCCGACCGGCATGGAGCAACTGGCGTTCGTGGGCGCCGAACCGACTCATCTCGCCGAACGTCTGCCAGTTGCAGCTCTCCTCGTGCCACAGCTGGCGGGAGGCGTCCTCGGGCAGGTTGAGCGCAAACCGGCTGACGAGCGCCCCTCCGGCGTTGTACAGCTCGATGGCCGAGGAGACGCGATACCGCTCGAGAGCCGTGCCGCTCCAGACCAGGAACGCGCTCTGGGTCGGAATCGCCTCCCCGAACGTCGGCGCCAACACCGAGACGTACGCATCCAACGCGGCCCCGCGGCTGTCGATTTCCCCTTGCGCCGCCTGGAGGCGCTCCTGCAAGTTCTCCCGGCGGCCGAGGACCTCTGGCGCATAGCTCAACTCGACCACCCGGCGTCGGGCGCCCTCCTCGAAGTAGACGAGCGATGGGTACGTGATGACCGCCGGAGCGAGCAGCACCAGGAACATGGCGATCAGCCGGTACCCCTGGGAGGCGTGGCGCACGCGGATCAGGCTGCGCGGCGCGAGGAAGGCCGTCAGCAGGAGCGTCCCGCAGACGAGCAGCGCCTCCGGATTCGGCAGGTCGGTGCCGGCGACGGTCCGGAACCACGTCCAGACCACGGCAACTGGCAGGGCCCAGGTGACGAGGAGCAGCGCGTCGGTACGGACGTCTCGGCGGCGGAAACGCCAGGGAGCCAGCCCTGTCCGAAGCAGGAGAACCGCGATCCAGGCAAAGGCGGCGTGAAAGAAGACCAGGCCCCACGCCATCGCCATGCGGGCGGTGTTCCACGGATGTGGGGAGAAATAGAGGATGTCGACCGACGTGCGCTTGAAGGTCTCGGACAGGAACCACTCGTAGCCGATCACGCCGAGCGCAAGGCCCGCCCCCGCGACAGCCTGCGTCACGAGAAACCCGACGGCGGGCCGGCCAGCGTCGATTACCGGGCGCCGCCTGCCACCGTAGAGCTGGCGCCGGCGTTCGAGTGGAGCGGCCAGCAGGCCGACGAGCCCAAGCACCATCAGCGCGGTCAGCAGGAAATCGGCGGGATGGCGCGAGAACAGTCCGAGCCGTGACCAGTGATACGCCTCGAGCGAGAACACACGGGTCGCGCTCGCTGGCGTCGCGAGACCGAGGAGAAGCCGTGCGCCGATTGCGAGGGCGATGGACGCGACGGTCGCGAGGATATACGGCCCACGAGATCGAGCCAGCACCCGGCGGTCGAGCAGCGGTCCGATCATCAAGAGCAGCGCCAGTGCGAGGACGGCAACGGCCACGCATTGGACCGTGTGGCGATGTTCCTGCCGAGCCCGCTGCAGCGCGGCTGGATCGACCGTCGCTTCGAGCAGGGGCTCGCCGGTCGGTGAGCGCACAAGGAAGCTGAAGGGGTGAACCCGCTCGCCGGCGCCCTCGTAGCGGGTGCGCACGTTGACGGGCGCCACCCGGGTCGAGATGGTGAACCGCTCGCCGGCCGCGTCCCCAACGGCTGCGTGCTCGGAGAACAGGCGCTCGACTGCCACTATTCCGGGGCGCCCGCCGGGCCGTGGTGCGAGACGGGTCGCATTCCCGTCTCGTTCAGCGCGCGCGCGCAGCTCGCCATCGGGGCGCTGGGACACGGGCTCGATCTGAACCAGCCGGAAGCCCAGAGGGCCCGGGGCGACAAACAGGGCCGCCGGCCCGGTAATGCGCTCGAGCGGGAGTTCCGAGGAGCGTCCGGCCCATGCGACAGGCGCTCCCGACGGGCCGTACACCGTCAGGGCCAACCGGCCGTCCGGGTCCTGATGCACGAGCGCATCGGCGTGGGTGAACAGCGGGCGCAAGTCGGCTACCTCGCTCGACCCGCGAAGAACGGCCGTCGCCGCCGCCGCTTCGTCTCTGGCGATCGACGCGAGCGCCGCCGCCATCTGGCCGAACTCCGACCGGACCTGCTCCTCGACGCGCGCGTACGCCGCCCGGTCGTCGGGGCCAAGGCGCACGCGTTCGGCCACCCAGCCTCCGGCCAGGACCAGGGCAGCCGCGACGAGGCCGCCGGCGGCTATGGCCGGCACGTTGTTGGGCCGAAGGTCGAGTCGCATTCGCTGCGCTCAGGATACGTCAGGCGCACGGCGCGGAAAAGGGCTGCGTTCAGTGTTATAGTGACGCACGGTGCGCCTGGCGCCGGAACCCTCACATGACGCATCCCGGGAAGGCTCGGACGGCACTCAAGCGTGGCTCGCTGATCGCGGCCGCCAACTGGCAGGTCGTGGTCATCCAGTCCGTTGCTGAAACGACCTTCAAGCTCCTCGTCGCGCTGCCAGTCGTCGGCGGCGTGATCCTGGTCACCGTCCTGCTCGGCCGGGACATCAGCGACATCCTCACGGGAGATCTGCGCGAAATATCGTTCGGCGTCATGGGAACGCTGCTCGCGCGACCCGTGGCGCTGGGCTTCTACCTCTTCGGATTCCTCCTCGTTCTCGCCGGCGGCAGCATCCTGATGTTCCTCGTGAAGGGCGGCACGGTGTCAGTGCTCGTCCACGCCGACCGTGTGGGAGGACCGATCGAGCGTCCACCGCTGCGCTACGCGGCCTTCCGCCGCGCGATGCAATTCACCATCGAGGGGTTCACGGCGGGGGCGGGCCGGCTGTTCAGACGTTACCTGGCCCTGGGCCTCCTCCTTGGCGGCATCTACCTCCTGGCCGGCACGCTCTGCGTGCTCCTGGCGTACGGCCTCTATCGACTGGGCGGCGCTCAACCGCTGCTCCTGGGTTCGGTCGTCGCGCTGGCGATCTCGCTGTTTGTGGCGCTCATCACGATGATCAACGTGCTGTACCTTCTGGCGCAGATGGTCGTGGCCGTCACTGATGGCGGAGTCGGCCGAGCCGCGCGCGAGGTCGGAAGGTTCCTGCGTGGCGAGTTCTGGAAGTTGACGCGCGTGTTCGGTGTGACGGTTCTGCTGCTCGTCGTGGCGACGGGCCTCTCGATTGCCGCCACGTGGGGTTTCTACCTGATCGCGTACGTGCCGCTGGCAGGTTTGATCGTCCTACCCCTGCAACTGGGTGCCTGGCTGCTTCGCAACCTCCTGTTTCAGTACCTCGGGATCACCGCGCTTGCCGCGTATCTTTCGCTGTACCGGTCGTTTGCCGACGACCCAGCGGCCGGCAGGGGGCCCCGTCTTCCGAATGAGCGACCTCATGATTGACTACGAACACTTCTTATCCCGAGCTGCCCTCCGTTCACAGGGTTCGGCGATCCGCAAGATGGGCGTCATGGCCACCCGCGTGCCTGACATGATCTCATTCGCCCCGGGGTACCCCGACCCGACGGTCTACGCGTGGGACGCGTTCCGGGAGATTGCCGCCGAGTTGCTGACGGGGACGGATCCGTCCGTCCTGCAGTACGGTCCAACCCGTGGGCACAAAGCACTGATCGAGGCGGCCAGCGAGATCCTGGCCACGCGCGGAATCAAGGCGACGGTCGAGGAGTTGCTGGTCACCACGGGATCGCAGCAGGGCATCGACCTCATCGGCCGTGTGCTGCTGGATCCCGGCGACGTCGTGCTCGTGGAATTGCCCGCGTACACCGGCGCGATCAGCGCGTTCATGAACACGGGCGCGAAGCTCGTCGGCGTCCGCCAGGAGGCCGACGGCATCGACCTCGGCGACCTCGAACGCGTCGTGGAGCGCGAGCGCGCGACTGGCCGTGCGGTTCGGGCGCTGTACCTGGTTCCCAACTTCCAGAATCCAACCGGGCTGTTGCTGTCTCTCGAGAAGCGGAAAAGGCTGCTGGAGTGGGCGGACCGGGCCGACATGCTCATCATCGAGGACGACCCGTACGGTGCGCTCTACTTCGAGGACACGTCGACTGCCGAGGACACGCGCCCAATCAAGGCCGACGATGACGAGGGGCGGGTGATCTACTTGAGCAGTTTCTCGAAGACGCTGGCACCGGGATTCCGCGTCGCATGGATGGTGGCGCCCGCACCGATTGCCGCCAAGCTCGAGCTGTTCAAGCAGACGCAAGACCTGATGCCGCCGGCGCTCGACCAGCACATCATCTACGAGGCCTACCGACGCGGCGTGTTGATGGGACGGCTCCCGATGCTGCGGCAGTTCTACCAGGACAAGCGTACGCTCATGCAGCAGCAGCTTCGGGAACACCTGGGCAGCCTCATCACCTGGCCTGAACCCAAGGGCGGCTTCTTCCTCTGGGCGTCACTGCCCGCGCACTGCAGCACCGACGACATGCTGCCGCGCGCGATCGAGCAGCGCGTCATCTACGTGACGGGCAGCGCGTTCTTCGTGGACCACGGCGGCGCGAACCTGATGCGGCTGTCGTTCTCGCTGCCGTCGAAAGAGAAGATCGTCGAGGGCGTGCAGCGCCTCACGCGGGTGGTGACCGAGGAACTCGCGGGCCACTAGGCTGGTCCGGGCGCCCGCCCGCGTCAACGCAGAACGGGCCGGCACTACTCGGCGGCGGTCCACGCGGGCAAGGCCAGGTACATCGGCAGGCCGAGGATTGGCTTCGGGACAATCGGAGCCGGGCCGGGCACGAGCATCTGGATTTCGCCCTCACCGGTCACGAGCACGATACGGGCGGACTGCGAGTCCGGCATCGGCACGAAGTGGGGAGGCCCCGCGGGTTCGCCGGCCAGTTCGACGCTTCCGGCCGGGCTGCCGTCCACCAACTGATAAGCCGTGAGCGCCGGCGCCCGGCCCGCGACGAGCAGCAGGCCCGCGTGGAGGAACGGGCCGGCGGTCGGGCGCGTCGGCAGCGACGCCTTCCAGCGCTGATCGCCATGCGCCCGGTTGAGCGCCCGCAGCACGTTGTCGAGCGACACGAAATAGACGTTGTCCTGGTCGGCCGCCACGGTGCCGACGATGGCCCCGCCGGTTCGCCACCGCCACTTTCGGTTTCCCTTCAGCGCATCGAGGCAGTAGAAGTAGCGGTCTCCGCCACCCACGAACAGACGATCCCCGATCACGTGGAGCATCGTCCCGTTCGCGGGGAGCTTCGCGTCCCACACTACGTTCCCGGTGGCGAGCGCGAGCGCCAGCGCCCGGCCATCCTCGAGCAGGCAGTAGACGTGGTCGTCGGCAAGAACAGGACGGACACGGATGGGGGCGCCCATCGGGCGGCGCCACAGCAGTTCGCCGGTGGCGGCGCGGAACATGACGAGGTCCCCGGCCTCGTTCGAAGCAAGGAGCCAGCCGTTCTGCCAGACGAGCGGCGCGGTGACCAGGCCCGGAGCCGCGATGTCCCACGTGGGCTTGCCGGTGTCGATGGCAAGTGCCTGGAGCCGGTTCTGAGCGGCGAGGAACACGTGCCCCTCGCCCGTTGCCAGCGGGGCGGCCGCTTTCGCCGGCGCCGTCCAGAGGATCCTGCCGTCGGTCAGGGAGACGGCTGCGAGTTCACCGGTGCGGAGCGGCACGAACGCATGCGTGTCGTCGGACGCCATGCCACCAGCGGGCGGAGCGGAAAGCGTCGCGCTCCAATCGAGGGTCATGTGCAGGGGCGGAACCTTCCTGGCCTCCTTCTTCCTGTCGACCGGGCGCGGCGGCGTCGGCCGGCGGGCCTGAGCCGAAGCGGGCGCGCTGACCGCGAGACACGCGACCGCGAGAAGGAACATCAGGGTCGTGGAACGGGGTTCGACGTATCGCAGCAACTTCACGCCGCTTATAATACCGTCAGTGGCGCATCCTGACTTCATTCACCTTCATCTCCACACGGAGTACTCGTTGCTCGACGGCGCGTGCCGAGTGGACGAGTTGTTGGACAAGGCGGCTCGACAGAAGATCCCGGCGCTCGCCGTGACCGAGCACGGGAACATGTTCTCGTCGGTCGTCTTCCACGACAAGGCCCGCCAGAAGGGGATCAAGCCGATCCTCGGGTGCGAGACGTACGTCGCGACCAGCAGTCGTTTCACCAAGACCGGCGCGATCGGCGAGAGCAACAACCACCTGGTTCTGCTCGCGGAGAACCAGGAAGGCTACCGAAATCTGATCAAGCTGGTGTCCGCGGCCTACACCGAAGGCTTCTACTACCGGCCCAGGATCGACAAGGAGTTGCTCGCGCAGCACTCGCGTGGCTTGATCGGCCTGAGTAGCTGCCTCAAAGGGGAGATTCCCGTCCACCTGCGCACCGAACACGAGCAGCGGGCGATCGAGGCGGCGTCCACGTATCGCGACATCCTGGGACCAGGGAACTTCTTCCTCGAGATGCAGTATCAGGGCATCGACGCCCAGCGGGTCGTCAATGACGGCTTGCAGCGCGTGGCGAAGGCGCTCGACCTGCCGCTCGTGTGCACGAATGACGTGCACTACCTGCACAAGGAGGACTTCAAGGCGCACGACATCCTGCTCTGCATCGGCACCGGCAAGACGGTGAACGATGTCGAGCGGATGCGCTATCACGGCGATCAGTTCTACCTGAAGACGCCGGAGGAGATGGCGGAGGTCTTCGGCGATCTCCCGGAGGCGATGGCCAACACGGTCCGGATTGCCGAGCGGTGCAACGTCGATCTGGGCAAGACCGTGCACCAGTTGCCGGAGTTCGACGTGCCGGCGCCGTACTCGCTCGACGAGTACTTCGAGTGCATGGTCTGGGAGGGATTCGCCCGCCGGATGGCGCGGATCGAGGCGCTCCAGGCGAGCGGCCAGTTGCGGCACACGATCGAGGAGTACCGGGATCGCGTCGCGTACGAAATCGCGATGATCAAGCGGATGAAGTACGCGGGCTACTTCCTGATCGTGTGGGACTTCATCCGCTACGCCCGCGAACAGGGGATTCCGGTCGGGCCGGGGCGCGGGTCGGCGGCCGGCAGCGTGGTGGCGTACTGCCTCAACATCACCGATGTCGATCCGTTGCACTTCGACCTGATCTTCGAGCGCTTCCTCAACCCCGAGCGCGTGTCGCTGCCGGATATCGACATCGACTTCTGCGAGCGCCGGCGGGGCGAGGTAATCGAGTACGTGACCCGCAAGTACGGCCGCGCCAACGTCGCCCAGATCATCACGTTCGGGACGATGAAGGCGAAGGCCGTCGTGCGCGACGTGGGGCGCGCGCTCGATATCTCGTACGCAGACGTCGACAAGGTCGCGAAGCAGATCCCGTTCTCGCTCGACATGACGCTCGACAAGGCGCTCGTCGAGAACCCTGCGCTGAAGGACCTCGAAGCCAGCGATCCGCGCGTCGGGGAACTGCTCGAGGTCGCCAGGCGCCTCGAAGGGATGACTCGCCACGCCTCGGTCCACGCGGCGGGCGTCGTCATTGCGCCCAAGCCGATCACCGAGTTCGCCCCGCTGTACAAAGGGGCTCGCGACGAGATCACCACGCAGTGGAGCATGAAGGAGATCGAACGGATCGGCCTCCTCAAGATGGACTTTCTCGGCCTGAGCACGCTGACGCTGCTCGATGATGCGGTGGCCGAGATCAAGCGGACGACCGGAGACGAACTCGACCTGGCGGCGCTGCCGCTCGATGACGCGAAGACCTACCAGTTGTTCTCCGACGGACAGACGCTGGGCGTCTTCCAGTTCGAGAGCTCGGGGATGCGGGAGATTCTCCGCAAGGCGAAGCCCCAGCGGTTCGAGGATCTGATCGCCTTGAACGCGCTCTATCGCCCCGGACCGCTGCGCGGCGGCATGGTGGACGACTTCATCGGCCGCAAGCACGGTCGGATCGAGATCAAGTACGAACTGCCCCAGCTCGAACCGATCCTCCGCGACACCTACGGCGTCATCGCCTACCAGGAACAGGTCATGCGGATCGCCAACGAAGTGGCCGGCTTCACGCTCGGCGAGGCCGACCTGCTGCGCAAGGCGATGGGGAAGAAGAGCATCGACGTCATGCAGGCGCAGCGCCAGAAGTTCCTCGATGGCGCGAAGGCGCGCCACGTGGACGCGAAGAAGGCCGGCGACCTGTTCGACTTGATGGAGGCGTTCGCCGGCTACGGTTTCAACAAGTCGCATTCGACGACGTACGCGCTCGTGGCCTACCAGACCGGATATCTGAAGGCGAACTACCCGGCGCACTTCATGGCGGCGCTCCTCACGATCGAATCGCAGAACGCCGCCAAGCTCGCGATGTACCTCGGCGAATGCCGGGAGCTGGGCGTGGCCGTGCTGCCGCCCGACATCAACAGCAGCGAGCTGGCGTTCACGGTGACGCCGGAGGGTGTCCGCTTCGGCCTGGGCGCCGTCAAGAACGTCGGGGAAGGCGCCGTGGTGGCCATGCTCGAGGTTCGAAGGCGCGAGAGCCGCATCCGGTCGCTGTATCAGCTGTGTGAACAGCTCGATTCGCGCCAGGTGAACCGCCGTGTCATTGAGAGCCTCATCAAGGGCGGCGCCATGGATTCGCTGGCGCGGTCGTCTCCCGGCGGCGCGGACCTGCCGATTGCCTCGCTCCGCGCGCGCCTGTTCGCCGCGGTGGAGAAGGCGCTCGACTACGGGAATCGGACGAGGCGTGACCGCGACCAGGGGCAGGCGCAGCTGTTCGGAGGTTTCGACGAGCCATCGGATGGCGGGACAACGGGGGAGCTGGACCTGCCCGATGCACCGCCGTGGACCGAAGCGTTGCAGTTGGCAGGGGAGAAGGAAGCCCTGGGCCTCTACTGGAGCGGCCACCCGATCGAGCGCTACGCCATCGAGTTGCGGGCGGTTGGCGCGCGGACGCTGGCCGAGCTCGCCGGCGACGAGACCGAGAATGCCGACGGTCCTGCGGGCCCGCGGTCGTTCGAGGTCGTCATCGGCGGCATCATCGGCAGCGTGCGCTCGCTGAAGACGCGCAAGGGCGACCGGATGGCCGCCTTCGCGCTCGACGATCCGCACGGCACGATCGAAGTCGTCGCGTTCCCGGAAACGTTCGCGAAGTCGGCGCCGCTCATCCAGACCGACAGCATGGTCCTCGTGAAGGGGCGCTACGAACGGGACGAAGAGAGCAGTCGCCTCCTGGCCAGCGAGATCGTGAGCATCGACACCGTGCGCGAACGCGCGGCGAAGCTCGTGGCCGTTCGCCTGCGAATGCCGCCGCACGATCGCACGACGATCGAGGCGCTTCTCGACGTTCTCGGCCGGCACAAGGGTGACCGGCGCGTCACCCTCGAGGTCGAACTGAGGGGCGGCGCCAGGCCGTTGCGCGTCCGTGCAGACGTCGGTGGCCCGTTGCGCGTCAAGCCGTCTGCGCAGTTGGTGGCCGAGGTGGAACGGATCTGTGGCGAAGGCGCCGTGACCCTGCGCTGAACGCTGCGCTCGCTGCAGCGGAGTCGGAGGGTGGATGCGCCAGGAGGCTCATGATCAAACCCATGGAACTGATGGAGTTCGAAGCGCCCCTCGGCGTCCTGTTCAAGGAGATCGAGGCGCTCTCGATGCTGCCGCGGACCGAGCCGCGCGATCGGGAGATCGAACAGCTGCAGCGACGCGTGGTGTCGATGCGCGCGGACATCTACGCGAATCTGTCGCCGTGGCAACGCGTCCAGCTCGCACGTCATCCCAACCGTCCGTGCATGCTGGACTATGTCGGCCGGCTGTTCGACGGCTTCAGTGAGATCCACGGCGATCGCCGCTTTGCCGACGACCACGCGATCGTGGCTGGCCTGGCCGTCTTCCACGGGGCCCCGGTGCTCGTCGTCGGGCACCAGAAGGGCGGCGGCGACACCAAGCAGAAGATCTATCGGAACTTCGGCTATGCGAAGCCGGAAGGCTATCGCAAGGCGTTGCGTGCGATGAAGCTGGCCGAGAAGTTCCATCGCCCGGTCATCGTGATCGTGGACACGCCGGCGGCGTACCCGGGAATCGAATCGGAGGAACGGGGAGTGGCCGAGGCGATTGCGTTCAATCTGCGCGAGATGGCCGTGCTGAACGTTCCCGTGATCGTCACGATCTGCGGGGAGGGGGGCAGCGGCGGCGCCCTGGGAATCGCCATTGGGGATCGTGTGCTGATCCAGGAATTCGCCATCTACAGCGTGATTCCCCCCGAGGGGTGCGCGGCAATCCTGTGGCGCGATGCCGCTCGCAAGGTGGAGGCGTCCGAGGCGCTGAAGCTGACGGCGCCGGACATGCTGCGTCTCGGCATCGTGGACGAGATTATCCCCGAACCCGCCGGTGGCGCGCACAACGATCCCGACGCGGCCGCGAGCCGGCTCGACGAGGCGATCCGCCGTTCGCTGGGAGAAGTGAGTCGACTGTCAGCCGATGACCGGGTGGCCCGCCGGTACGAGAAGTTCCGGAACATGGGACGGCTCGGGGTGGACTTCGTCGAGAAGTGAGAAGCCGGCTAGATGCCAACTCTGCTCTGGGAACATCAGACGTGTGACGAGGTCGCGGCGGCCGCGCTGGCGACCGCGCTTGGAATCAGTACCGTCACTGCGCGGCTGTTGTGCCTGCGAGGCATCTCCACGCCAGAGGAGGCGGCTCGCTTCCTGAAGCCCTCTCTCGACCAATTGCACGACCCGTATCTGCTCGCCGACATGGCAGTGGCGGTCGATCGCGTGCTGTCCGCCATCGCGCGCCGCGAGCGCATCGTGATTCATGGGGACTACGACGTCGATGGCATCACCTCCACCGTGATCCTCGAGCGCGCGCTCGCGTCCCTCGGGGCCGATGTCGGGCACTTCATCCCCGAGCGCATTCGCGATGGCTACGGCCTGCAGGTGCCGGCCATCGAGCGGCTGCACGCAGAGGGGGCCCGCCTGGTGATCTCGGTAGATTGCGGGATTCGCAGCCTCGACGCGGCACGGCGCGCCCGGGCCCTTGGTGTCGACCTGATCGTCACGGACCATCACGAACCGGAAGCGGAACTGCCGCCCGCGGTCGCCGTCATCAACCCGAAGCGGTCGGATTGCACCTATCCCGACAAGCACCTGGCGGGCGTCGGCGTGGCCCTGAAACTGGTGCAGGCGCTCTGCACGCGAAGCGGACACGAGAAGTGGCTGCCCGCGTTCGTGAAGATTGCCGCCCTCGGGACCCTGGCGGACGTCGTGCCGCTCGTCGGGGAGAACCGGGTGATCGCCAAACAGGGCCTCGAGATGCTCTCGAAGGGCCCCCACAAGGTGGGCCTGCGGGCGCTGCTCGACGCGTCCGGCTTGGGCGGGAAGACCATCGGCAGCTATCACGTCGCGTTCATCCTCGCGCCACGCATGAACGCTGCGGGGCGCATGGCGACCCCGGATATCACCGCCAGGCTGCTGTTGGCCACCGACGAGGCGCAGGCGGATGAAGCACGTGTCCTGGCGACCCAGCTGAACGAGGAGAACCTGCGGCGTCAGGAAGAGGAGCAGGAGATCCTGGCCCAGGCCCGGCGCGCGATCGAAGGCGATCCGGACATCGG